>NZ_LT907982.1:4710000-4879921 GCF_900230215.1 Jatrophihabitans sp. GAS493
GATCCTTCGGCCGGCCGCAACGCCTCGCGCGTCAAACCAGCGACGTGCGACTACCTGTGCATCACTGACCACCACGCAGCCGGAGGCGCCGGCAAGCACCAGAACATCGTCGAACTGCTCCCGTCGAAACGCGCCCCACGACACCGGGCAGGTCACGACCACCCGCTCAGGACGTCGTCCCGCGAACTGCTCCGCCTCGGTGAGCGCTGAGGCCAACACCGCCGCCAACAACGTCTCAGCGGAGTAGGGTGCCGAATCGATCAAAATCGGACTAGGGTCGCCAAGGCTCCCCCGAAAATTGTGGACGAGCCGGGTCGGGTCTGCGGCCCCGGCCCGCTCTGCGGCCGTGCCACAGATCAGGGTGCCGTCGTCAGCAACGAAGACGGCCAACGGTTCCGGCACCGCGACCATCTCAGCACCTACAACAGACTCCGCGCGGCTTACGGCAATCTTGTAGGACGTCGACCCGATATCCACGCCGGCCGCAACCACCATCAAGCTCCCCCGTTCCGTCCGTCCCACGCTCGTCCCCGCGCCGCGAGTGCAACCGTCCGTGCCATGCTCAACGAAAGTCTAGTTGCCAAGAAAACCCTCGACACCCTTTCGTCACGCCTACCTTGCGAGCCAATTCGAATTGCTCACCGATCTGCTCGTCGCCGCCGCCGAGATCAATTGGTTCGGCCCAGAACCACCCGATCTCGGTGACCTGCTGCGACGAATTCTGAGCGAAGCGGGCTCGGGCAAGGGCTTGCTCATGATGCCGGCCGGCGGTGCCGCCCGAAGCTCTGGTGGTGGCGCCAGAATAGATACTGCGACCGGCCAGCATGTGTGGCGGGTGCAGGACTCCACCTCGACGTACCGGCTCGAAGACTCGATCTCCCGGCCGCCCGGGACGGTGTTCGAGATGCCCGGAGGAGTCATCGTGGTCTCCGGAATCGGTCGACGCGATCGCGCCCGTCTCACCGACGTCGTTGATCAACTCACCCCGGTTTGGCGGCTCGCCCAACGATCCATCGAGATGCTGGCCGACCGCGAGCAGTATGAGGTGTGGGTCGCGGAGATCGGCCGGTTGAGGGTCGAGGCGGCGGCGGGGATGGATGTCCTGCGGCGACGTCTCGAACGCGACCTGCACGACGGAGCCCAGAACGAACTGGTCGCGCTCACCATTTGCACCTCGCTCCTGGCCGAGGAGATCCATGACAGGAGTTGGGACGACGCGCGGGCTCATGTCGCTCAGCTCGCCGATCGCTTGGAGGAGTCCGAACGCACCCTCGCCCGCGCCGTCTCCGACGTCAGCCCCGACGCGTTGCGCGAAGACGGTTTGCTCGCCGCCCTGCGCTCGGTCGTTCCGCAGACGCCGCGGTTGCACTTCGCCGATGGCGATGACCCGCCCCGGCGCTATCCCCCCGCGATCGAGGTGACTGCGCACTACATTGCGTTGGAGGCGATCACGAATGCGCTGAAGCATGCGCCGGGTGCGATGGTGCACGTCCGGGTCACCGATGCCTACGGCCGGGGTGAGCTCGGGACGGTAGCCACGCATCAGTGCGACCACTCCGGCCACGTAGCCAACCGCCAATGATTCAACTACTACGACAACTACGACGACGACTTCGCCGCCTTCGCCCGCTTCGCGGATCAGACGTCCCGACTCGGGATCTGTGCCGATGAAGGCAGCAAGCCACTGCCACTGACCGACCACCGAAGCCCCCAGCCAGACACGGGACGCGACCTATCGCCCGAACACGACCGGCACGACGGCATCGATTCTGTATCTGATTCCGGCCGCGGGCACTTCAAGGATGACGAAGGGGCGACGAATCGGGCAGGAGTGGTACCCGGTCCGAGCCAGCCGCTCCATGATGAGCAACTTGATCCCTCACCTCACAACACAACCACGCTGCCTGCAGTCGAAGACACACCGAAAGGCCGCGAAGACGCGCTGCTACTTCTAGCTCAGAACGACGTTGCCAGCGCGCACGATGACCCCGCACCTCGCGGGATGATCACCTTTCCGCTCACCGCCATCCGATCTCATCAATCCGTTTCGGTATATGCAGGTCGTTACCACTTCGCCGATATCGCAGCGTTGGCCGTCGGACAATCGGTACTCGTCTCAATCAGCCCGACCTACCGCCGCGCAATGTTCCACCAGCACGACGCGGCACGTCGTGGAGCCACACCGAACACGACCTCACCCCCCGAACGGTCAAGATCGGTCGCTCCGCGGCAGTGACACTCATCGAAGCGGGACGTGCGATCGACCGCAGCCACGAAAGCGCCGATCCCCCACTTCTCGGTCCACTCGACCTGGAGGACCAGCTCCTCAACCGAGCCCGCTCCGAACATGAGCCCACGCAGACCACCACACCCGGCGACACCGGGATCGGAACGGGCACGGCCTTCCCGATCCGGCCTGGCCTGATCGCATTCCGCGTCACAGTCACCGCAGCTCGGCGAGTGAATCCGAGGGACCCTACCGGCCAACATCTCGGACGGATATACATAGGAGGCGGCCACGCGCTCGAACACGCTGGTTTGGTCCCGGGACAGCCCGCTCTGATCGCGGCCGCCCTTGCAACCCACTCTCATTCCGCGGCCAATATGCCTTCGGCCCATATTCCCGATCAGAATGAAGAGGGGCTGGAAATATTCATCTACCAACACGACGGCGGAGGCTGGCGACACACCAGCACGAGCGTGACGAGCTCGGATACGCTCAAACATCTAAGGTCGCTGGCCAACAGGGCATTGCAGGACGGTCGCGCGGTCGACTACACCGATCCGGCCGGGCCCATTGACCTCGGCGTGTCGACGAATGCAAACGTCGGCGAAGAGGACCTGCTCACGCGGGTGAGGAGGGAGGTGCGCAACGGCGACATCGCCCATGCCCCGACCGGCAAGATCACGTTCCCGGCAACCACGACCAGCCGTGACCTGCTCCAGAACTTAACCTACGCCGACTCAAACGGTCACAGCTGCTCACCGGAAAAGAAGCTCAGAGTCCTGATATGGACCGTATCCTGGGCCGGCTTCTGGCGATCCAACGCAATGAGGCACTCCCCCTCACTCAGCGGAATCCGCTTATTCAGGCGCAGGCTGGGAAATGGGTCAGCGAGGCCGAAGAGTTGCTCGGAGGACCCATTCCGACTCGCGGCCTGCCGGCCCAGTCTGCGGGACCGATGTAGTACCTGACTTCTGAACGAGCCTCTTCGATGTCTGCGCACGGCTGTAGACGCCCGTCCCGTTGCTGGGATCTGTAAGGAAGTTGTGCAAGCGTCATGACGCCAGGAATTACGAGACAAAAATGGTCGAGCTGAGGGGATTCGAATCATCCCTGACCCCCACACTGCCAGGACGACCTTGGCCACTTTCGTAGGTCAACGAAATCGGACGTCAAGTGCCTCTAGGCCCTAGAATCACTGGGTTGCAGGTGTTGACTGACGATGGATTTTGATGGCTGAAACCCGCTAGAGTTGGACGTCTCGCGGACTTTCTGCGGACTGTTTGCGGACTGCCTGAGGTCACATTCGACCGAGTGCTGTACGCCGGACTATCAGCACGTCAAATGCCACCGAGACCGGCGCTAGATGATTCGTGCCGACCGGAAGGCAGCATGCCGCGTTACCAGATCTGGATCAGCCAACTCCGCACACTCGACGTCGTAGTCGAGGCGGACAGCTTGGCTGATGCCGAAGCCCGCGCTCGGGCACGACTTCGTGATTCGTCCGACGCTCAGCCCTGGCTCGAGTCGGCAACAGTGATCCGCTCGGTACTTGACCAAGCGGTACCGAACGCCGCGCCCCGCCCCGATTTCGCCACGTTCCCGCCTGCCCAACAATTACTCAATACCACCGAGGCCGGCAAGTACCTCAGCATCAGCCGCACCAAGGTCTACGAGCTCATCAACTCTGGTGCCTTGGAATCGGTGACGATCGGGAGATCACGCCGAGTCAGTGTTGCGCAGCTTCAGCGGTTCCTTGAGTCCCAGAGCTGAGCAGTGACCACCTGTGTCGGTTCACTCCGCGGGCTTGCTTCCGCGAAGATACGCAGCGATCTTCGACGCCAGTTCGTCGACCTCATCGGAGTTGTCAATTGTCTCCGGCGAAAGAGCTCGAGAGACGAGCACAGCCTACCCGTCCTTGCGTCGGTGTTCCCTCACGACGTGCGAGCAGACGAGCTCTCCTGAGGCGTCGACGACCGCTGCAACGTAGGTCGCCGGATCGTCGTACGGGGTTACGTTCGCAATCGCCATTTGGCCGAGCTGGCTTGCATCAATCGCAGTGCCGTCAGGCCACAGTTCAACGGTCACTCGTATCACCGGACAAGCGTCTCATCACCCTCAAGTTGAATCGTGTCCGCCAAAGACCGCTGCACGACCGGGCCCGAGGCTCTCTGGCGCCGCAGAACCTCCGCGATCAGAGCAAAAACTTCAAAAGTTACACTCCGGGTGTAACATTTCAAGCGTGAAATCGAATAATGCGCTCCGCGAGGTGGCTGAACTTGCGGCTGCCCAGTGGGGCCTGTTCACATCCGCCCAGGCTACTGCGCGCGGAGTCGACCGGGTGACCCTCGCCCGGCTGGCAGACGGGGGGCAGATCGTTCGCCTCGGGCACGGGGTGTACCGCGCAGCTGGCGCCCCGAGCGATCGGTTCGAAGGGCTGCGGGCCGCCTGGCTGAGCACCCAACCGAAACTGCTCGCCGAGCAGCGCCTGGGCGCAACGACGAATGTGAGCACACCCGCCTCCGGAGCGTCCGCCGCCGAGCTGCACGGAATCGGCGATCTGCGAGTAGACCGCATGGAATTCACCACCCCAGTCCGGAGGCAGTCGCAGCGCGGCGAGCTGCGCTACCGTATCCGGCATCTCGAGCCGGATGACGTAACCATCAAAGAGGGGCTTCCGGTCACCAGACTGGAACGGACCATCGCCGATCTGGTTGAGGAACGCTACGACCTGTCCAACATCGCCGACGTCGTTCGGGATGCGGTCACGCGGAGCAAGCTCGATGAGGAACATCTCGTTGAACTGCTCGCACCTCTCGCTGCTCGTAACGGCTTCCGCGGCCGCGACGGAGCCGCACTGTGGGCACATCTCACCAAGCTCGCGGGGATCAATATAGAGACTCCAGCTACCGACGTGGCTAATAAAATAAGGGCGATTCTCGACCAGTCGGCAACGGCCGCCGCGCCGTAGGAGTTGACTCGCAAAACACTGGAGGACATCGTCGACTCGCTAGCCCAGAAACCGGCGATGAAGGAGGCAGCGCGCTATGGATGAACCGCAGCCCTACGCCACTGCTGCGGCGATCGACGCCGCGATCAAGCAAGCTGCGTAGAACACTTACACCGCCGACCCGCCGGTGAGCGTGACCGATCGGATCAGGCAGGTGTACTTCGACCGGTTTCTTTGTCGGGTGTTCTCCGAAGGCACGTCGTCCGAGTGGCTGTTGAAAGGTGGAACCGGAATGCTGGCGCGGGTGCCAAACACACGTGCCACAAAGGACGTGGACCTTTACCGCGCCGACCTGACCCTCGACGCCGCGCTAGCGGAGCTACGTCGTCTCGCGGAACTCGACCTCGGTGACCACTTCCGGTTCGAGTACGCCGGGCACACCAACTCGGTCGCCGGAGAGGGCCAGCCATATGCCGAGGGCTACCGAGTCAACTTCGACATCTATCTCGGGGTGACGGGCAAAGGCCGACTGAACGTCGACCTCGTCGTGAGTGCCGGCGTCAGCGGCGAAGTCCAAGTCGTCGAGCCTGCAAACCGACTCCCGTTGCGCAACGTCGTCTCCTGCGACTACCGGCTCTACCCAATCGTGGACCAGATAGCGGACAAGGTCTGCGCCACCATGACCGAGTACGTCACGGGCGCCTCCAGCCGCGAGCGCGACCTCGTCGATCTCGTGGTCCTCGCGCTCACCCAGCACATCGAGGCCAGCTCCCTCGCCGAAGCGATCCAGACGGAGTCACAGCGCCGACGCCTTCAACCCTTCACAGCACTCGCGGTCCCGAGCCGATGGGGTGCCGTATACGCCCGGCTCATCCGGTCGACTTCGTTCGGCCGGGACTACGGCACCGTCGATTCGGCGGCCGAGTTGATGCGTCAATTTCTCGACCCCATCCTCGACGGCACCGTGACTTCGGGGACGTGGTCGCATCCGTCCTTAAGGTGGCTGTGACGCCCGTGCTCGCACAAACACCCCATAACTGCGTACTCACAGTGGTGGGTCGCCTTTGAGCGGCTGCGGTCGTCGCAGAAGCGCTCCCGCTTGTTGGGGACGAGTTCGAAGGGCGGCTCCGGGGGCGCCTGATCGATCGCGACGCTCGAACGGTCATGAGCGACTTTGGAATTGCGGAGCGTAGCTGACATTCTCTTCTAGTGCCGCTACCCTTCGTGCCTCCGCCGACGCAGCTGCTGACTGGCAGCGAAACGATCCCGGGCGCTGACTGTTCAGTAGCCGCGTTTTGGTCGTGGGCGATGTCGGACCTCAGATCGAATACCACGCGGCCTTTGCTCGCGGAGTTCCTCGTCGCCCGAGCGCTAGGCGCGGACCACCGCCCTCGTATCGAATGGGATTCCTGCGACGTCATAACCTCCAAGGGCCTTCGGGTTGAGGTCAAATCCGGCGGCTATCTGCAGTCCTGGCAACAACACAGCTTGTCCCGCATCATCTTCGGCGGCCTCCGCGCGGGCATACTCGACGCCAGCACGAACACGACGACGGCGCCGGATTACAACGCAGATGTCTACGTGTTTGCTCTATTCGGCGCGCTAACACATGACGACTACGACGCTCTCGACACCACCGCATGGCAGTTTTGGGTCGCACCACGGGAAATTATCGCCGCCACCCAGCAGCGACAACTCGCGTTGTCTCGCGTGCGTCAGCTCGCCCGAGGCCCTATTGAATACACCGATCTGGCCCAAGCCATCGATGAAGCGGCCGCGCCGTAGAGCGTCGGTGCAATCCCATCGGCGCAGCGGTTGCGGTCAGGCGATGGCTGCGGCGAACGCTGCGAAGAGGTCACCGGGAAGCGGGGTGCGCAGCTTCCACGTAATTGCCATCGGCTTCTCGCCTTCATGGCTCACGTAGGTTGCTGGCCCGAGGAACCAGAGGGCCCGATCGTCAGCTCGCTCCCGGGCGAAAAGCAGGACCGATCGGCCCATCGCCACGTGGTTCTGGTAGCGACGGCCAGTCGGGCTGTCGGCTCGGGTACCCGACTGGCTCTCCCAGTGGATCAATTCCGGCGAGATCGCGTAGTCGCGGTAGCGGGTGGTCGGCGAGAAGTCGCCGCTGGTCTTGTCCAGGGTGAACGCCAGCAGATCGGATCGGGAAGCCTTCGAGTCATAAACCCCTTCGCGCCACTGTGGGGCCCTGGCGGCCGTGCCTTCTCCGACAGCGGCCAGAATCTCGATGCGCGTGTAGCGTGCATGGACCTGCAGGGGTATGCCCGGCATCGCATCACTGTGCAGATGATCGATGCGGCCACGCAAAACATCGAGCAGGTCCGATAGTTCAGCCAGGATCTGCGGATGCGACCAAACCAGGTCAATACCGTCCTGTAGTGAAGCGTCGCGACTCAGCACCGTGTCGGAGAGGTTCGCGATGACCATTCGCGCCAGGCGCCGTTCAACTTCGCTCATGGTCACCGCGTCGGGAACCGCGTTCCGCCTGAGTAGCGCCGCCAGCGTGGCGATCCGTTGATCGTCGTCGAGGTGCTGCATACGGCCGACGCCACGACGAAGCGCAACCTCGTTAGCGCCCGCGGGCGCCACGGCTACACCGGCGGCTTCCTGAAGATCGGACCATCCACGATTGCTCGCATAGATGTCGGACAGTTCTAGTCCGGTCTCAGTGAGGTATTCGACGAGAGTCACGCGCGTTCGTGACGCCGTGAGAGTTCGCAACTCGGCAACCTTAGCCGGCCAACGCGAAGGAATCGCCCGCTGGATGCTGCGTAGCACGATGTCTTGAGTGACGCGGTCCAATTCCATATGGCAGCCGGCCGGCAGGAAGGGAAAGCCGACCTCCACCGCTTGTTCGAGCTCTCGCCTGCTTCCGCCGAGTAGTCCTCGGTAGCGCAGGTCGAATCTGAAGTCGGTGCGGTGCAAGCCCACAAAGTCGAGGACGGTGCAGACCGTCTTGTTCGGCGCTGTGCGCAATCCACGGCCAAGTTGTTGGAGGAACAGGGTCGCGCTCTCGGTGGGGCGAAGCATCAAGACGACGTCCACCGCCGGAACATCGATACCTTCGTTGAACAGGTCAACGGAGAAGATGACCTGCACCCGCCCGTCGGCCAGATCCAGGAGCGCTTTGCGCCGCTCATCGCGCGGAGTGTCCCCCGATACAGCGACCGCCGAAACCCCGAGCGCCCGGAAGTGCCGTGCCATGAACTGGGCGTGGGCGACGCTGACGCAGAAACCGAGGCAGCGCATCGTGAAGATGTCGTCGACGTGTTCATCCAATTGCCGGAATACGAGCCGGGCCCACGCGTCGTCTGCTGTGTACACGTCGGTCAGGGTTGCGGTGTCATAGCCGTGACCTCGGCGCCAGGGAACACTTGTCAGGTCGGTCCCGTCGTGGATCCCGTAGTACGCGAACGGTGTCAGTCGGTGCTGCTCGATCGCGTCCCACAGTCGAAGTTCCGCCGCGATCCGATCATCGAACCAGTGCAGGATCGGCAGTCCGTCCGCTCGTTCGGGTGTCGCGGTGAGGCCAAGGAGTTCTCGCGGGGTCAATCTGTCGAGCAGAGCATGATATGACGGCGCGGCAGCATGATGGAACTCGTCGATGATCACCACGTCGAAGTGATCCGGATCCAGATGCTCGAGGTTCGCGACGCTCAGGCTCTGCACCGATGCAAAGACGTGCTCGAATGCTGCTGGGCGAGCGCCGCCGACCCACTTCTCACCGAAGGCGTAGTCGCGCATCGCGTGCCTGAAGGTCGCTCGGCTCTGGTCAAGGATCTCTTCGCGATGAGCAACGAACAGGAGCCGAGCCCTCGGCAGTGCCGATCGCAGCCGGGTGTAGTCGACGGCGGCCATCACCGTTTTGCCGGTCCCGGTTGCGGAGACGAGCAGATTCCGATGGTGGCCCCGGGCTCGAGACACCGCAATGAGTTCGAGTAACCGCTCCTGGAACGGCTCGAGTCGTATTTCGACCGGGCTCATCATCTGCCCGGACGAGTCGGCTGCGCGCCCCGACCGGGCTAGTGCGTCCCGGAAGTCGTCGGCGTTATACGGGACAAAGTCACCTCCTTGCCAGTAGCTCTCGAACACGGCCTCAATCTTGTCGACCACGTCCGGGTTGCGAGCACCCGAGACCCGGACGTTCCACTCCATCCCCGCGACCTGGGCTGAGTGAGTCAGATTCGACGAGCCCACATACGCGGTGCTGAACGCCGAGCGGCGATGAAAGACCCAGGCCTTCGCATGTAGTCGCGTCGTCGTGAGGTCGTAGGAGACCCTGACCTCAGCGCCGAGATCGGCGAGGAGTTCCAGTGCTTTCGCCTCGGTGGACCCGGTGTAGGTGGTCGTCAGAACGCGCAGTCGCTTGCCACGAGCGCAATGGTCGCGCAGCGCGTTCGCCAATGGAAGCAGCCCGCTGCGACGGACGAATGCCATCACCACATCGATAGCGTCCGCCGACTCGATCTCCCGCAGGACTTGCTGCCCAACCCGGGGCTCGCCCGGCGCGTTGGTCAACAGGGTTGTGTCCAGCAGTGGGATGAGGGGCCCCAGCGGCATGCGGACCGACCCGTCGGGTCGCCAATCGCCAATGCCGAAAAGCGTCTCCCCCGATGCAAGGGGCATCACGTCGTCCGCATTGCTCTGCGGGATACGAGTACCGACCTCGCCTAACAACCGCCGGAGCACATCAACACCGACCGCAACACGGTCGACGTCGGGCACCGAGTCAAGCGCTCGACGCAGCAAACGGGCCAGGTGCTGCGCGATCCGATCAGAGGCATCAGCTGAGCGAAGCACCCCGCGCTTCACCAGTAGCGGGTCCAGGTCACCCAAGCGCTCGTCTAGGGCCGCGTCGAGGATCGTCTCGTACAGACCTGGGCTGAGTTCGTCGGTCACCAACTGAGTCTGCCCCACGGCAGGCTCAGATTCGGGATATTCGAGCTCCGGAGGAGACCAGCGTCCGCAACGCATCCCGCGTCTCGGCATCCGTCGAGTAGAGCACCGTGCCGACCATCCCCCGGGTCATCAGCACCTTGTACACGTTGCGGACCAACTCGTCGAAGTGCTGATCACTTACGTTCTTCTGGCTTCGGAAGTCCGGGTCACGATTCGCGGATCGATTGCTAACGAACGCGCCGTTGCGCCAAACGAGATCCGGCCCGATGATCACGCCATTCCAGTCGTACTCGAATCCCTGAGCGGTGTAGACGCAGCCGACCTGACCGACCCCACCCGGATCGAACGCCCAGAGCGCAGCCGGCGGAGCGTCGCCAACCCGCCGCTCACCCTTCACATTCCAAGGCCGCGCCCAGCTCCCGATCGCTACATCCGCGACCAGCGTCTCGTCAGGACGAGGATCACTCCACGGCCAGCAGTATCCCGCCGCCATCCGCGAGGTGTATCCGTCCGACTCCTTCACCAGCAGCATCTGTTCGAGTTCCTCCGGCGAATCCGCCACCGCCAGCTGAAAGTGCGCGTCACCGCCCCAAGGCTCAGGCGCATCATCGACCAGCCCCAGGAGCTGTTCCACCCACTTCACGTAGGCCGCACTGCCGCCGCAGCGGTACTGCTCGTCCAGCGCAATCTCATGGACGCGCAGCCCATTCGCCTCCGCGTACGTCTTGATCGTCTCTACCGAGCCAGACTCGCCCGGGCGGACGACCTGATTCTGGTCGAGTAGGAAAACCGGAACCCGTGCAGCTGACACAAGCTCGTCGAGCTGGGGTCGGCCCGTCCTCAAATTCGCTCGCGTGTAGCGATTGGCCGAGGTCTCTCGAATTCGGTGGGCCTCGTCGAGGATAAGGACGTCAAGGCCGTTCCGGTCAGCGTCCATGAACTGGTTGAAGTACATGAACATCTTCTGTACTCGCGGCGCTCGTTTGCCGGCGACCTTGCGCAGCGTCTGCGTGAATGACCGAGACCCGGTGGCATGCAGCACTTGACGACCCTGCCGCGACAGTTCCCCGAGTAAAGATAGAGCGATTACGCTCTTACCGCTGCCGGGACCACCGGAGACGAGGACGATGGACTTCTGGTCAGCGCGATGGGCTTGCTGAACTTCGTGCATGACCAGGTCGACGGCGAGCTGTTGATTTCCCTGCAGAGTGAACTGTTCACGGTTCTGCACCTCCTCGGCCGCAAGGGCCAGGAGTTGCCTGGAGGGTCCGATCGCGGATCGCAGTAGTTCATCCGCGTACGGCGCTCCGGGCACCTCACCGTCCAATCGGACGCGCAGAAAGTCATGAAAGCGTCCACGATCGCCGCCGGTGAAGAGCTGGCCATGAGCGTCGAAATCATAGTCGAACAGGTCAGCTACTGACTCGCGGTTGACCGCGTTGTGCAGGTAGGCGACTCCGGCAATCGCATCATTGTTGCCCTGGAGCGTTCGGGCGAAGTCCGTGATGTGGGTGCAGTAGTTGCGGACCTGCCGCACCGGGTGGGATTTCGGTCCGCCGGGCATACCTGGCACGGTCACAAGGTTGCGGTCGTCCTCCCAGTGGTGGGCGTGGGTCCACTGCTTGAGTTCGACGATCACATATGACGGTCGGCCGGTAGTCGGGTGTGCGCCGGCCAGGACAACGTCCGCGCGCAGCGAACTCAGCGGCAGCTGGTACTCGAGGAGGACCTCGACCGAACCAAGGCCAGCGTCCACCAGGTCGCGAGCGATCACCGGGATGCTGCGCTCCCACGACCGCACCTCGCTCGGAGCAGGGCGGCGCAGCGAGCTGTAGATCAGCTGTTCGGCCAACTGCTCCACCACGGAATTCGGGTTCGCCACAGACGCGAGAGCGGATGCGGAATAGCGAAGCGTCAACGAACTTGTCCCCAGGCAGCACGAATTGAATCGTGCGGGTGGAGGCATATGTCGCCGCCGTCGGCAATACCGGGCGGCGACGCCCGTCGGGCCGCAAGTAGATGCTAGCCGGGCGCAGCTCGACTGCACGTGGCATCCTGGCGGCGTGTCCAATATCGAGGATGTACGGCGGGCCTTCACCGAGTTCACTCGGGAACGAGGATGGGGTCAGTTCCACGATCCGAAGTCGCTGATTCTGGCACTCGTCGGCGAGGTCGGTGAGCTCGCGGAGCTTTTCCAGTGGGTGCCGGCAACGGAGGCGGTAGACCTGGCGTCGGTCAACCCACTTCGCACGCGGGCCGAGGAGGAAATGGCCGACGTATTCATCTACCTGTCGGCGTTAGCTGACGCGCTGGGCGTCGATCTGCTCGACGCCGCTGTACGCAAGTTGGAGGCCGCGCAGGAACGGTTTCCGATCGCCGACGTGTTCGGACGCGCGCCGGATAAGGCAGCGCCGGACTAGACGCTAAGTGCCGGTAACCACTCGCAAGTCGCGTTATGGGAGCGGAGTAGACCAACATCCGGCTGATCGCGGGGATCGACAGGAACTCGAATTGACCGGCTATCCAGCTCCCAGTACTCGGAAGATGCACCGATCGCGGGATCGACTCGAACCCTGCCACCGGGAAGCACCGTCAACCGATTGAGGTCGAAAAGCGTGTGAATATCCGCTCGAAGCAACAAGCCGTTCGCCACGAGGTTGGTGTGTGGCCCTCGATACGCGGAGATGTGCGCCGCCTCCAGAACTTCCTCCGTGTTGGTCCCGGTGATCGCGCAGCGCCGACCGTAGGCAGTTAGAAGCGCCGCGCGAAACTTGTCCTGGCCTTGGCGCGTACGTAAGGCGCCTATGGATGCAACCCGGTGATCCACCGCCATCTCGGCAAGATCGAGCGAAATATCCGATGGGTAGCTGCGATCCCAGGACTCGGGCCCCGGCGGCTCACCGAAAAGCTGTCGAATAGAGTGAAGGCAGTCCTCGGCGACTGGAGGGAACTGGCTCGCTGGCACGCCGCCGATTTGGCCCAACGTATCGAGCTCGGTCCACCGACTGATCACCGGGCCTGCCGACCACCGGTCAGACAGAATCTGGATCGGCATTACGTAGCGGTACTTGCTCTTGTCTGGCCACGGGACGTGGGTATCTAGCTGAACCCGTTCGGCGTCAGCCAGCGCTCGACAATATGCGAGCAAGCCGACCTTGGCCCGCCAGATGAACAAATCATCTCCAGCGCGCACGCCAGCGCCCCGAGGCGCGCCGGTGCCAAACATGCCTTCACGGAGGCATATGTCCCAATTGCTAGACATATCTTCGCTTAGTGAACCAACCCACCCAGCCACGACGACGCATACGTCCCTACGGGATCGCTACGGGTGGAGGCCTAGCAAAAGGGCCTGTCGGGCCGCGCTCAATTTGACGAACGCGGTTGATTCTCCCGGGGAGCTAGGTTCGACGCAAGGGCGTGGCCGCTCGCGTCAGATTGGAGTTGGGTCTGGTGCACCGATTGGCCGCGGGAGATCGCCTAATTCGCTCCAAGTCCGACGATCCCCGGTCCGCCGGGCTGATGTTGCTTCGCCTCAGTTCTTTCGGACAGCACAAAGCAAAATCGAGCGGGGATCGCCGCACAGGTGCGCGGTGCCCGCAGAGCGCTGCTGGCCAGGACAACTGACGACCGCGACCGTCGATCAAGGCAAATCGCTTTGGCGCTGGCCGATCTGCTCGCCGTTGCTGACCGCCGATGACGCCTCAGGCAGAACAATCTCCGATCCTCGATACTTGCGCCGGGCCGGACAGGACCAAGATGAGTTCCGTTCTGCTTTCAACCAGATGGCCTTCAGCCGAACCGAACTAGGTCGCATCGTTGGAGACACTTGTGGCATGGGAGGCGAAGATCCGAAGATCGTGGCGATGGCAGGCGACTGGCACGGCAACCTCGGCTGGGTACTCCGAATGATTCCGATCGTCTTCGATGCCGGCGTGAAGGTGATCGTGCAGCTCGGCGACTTCGGGTACTGGCGCGACGACAACGACACCCGTAAATACCTGCTCCGCCTCGCGCAGCAACTCACCAAACGCGACATGCAGCTGTACTGGCTCGACGGCAACCACGAGGACCACACCCGCCTACAAGCACTGCCACGGGATGCCGACGGCACGAGGCCGATCAGCCCGGGGATCACTCATCTGCCTCGTGGACACCGCTGGACGTGGCACGACGAGGCGGGGACGCCTCACACCTGGCTCGCGCTCGGCGGAGCGGTCAGCGTCGACCGCAACGCCCGCAAGCCAGGTCGCAGTTGGTGGCCCGAAGAGGAGATCACCGACGCCGACGTTCGCGTGGCCACAGAACGCGGACCCGTCGATGTGATGGTTACGCACGATGCACCGGCCGGCGTAGAGGTCCCCGGGCTGGAAGACAACGCGTGGCCATCTGACGCGTTGGTCGACGCTGACGGGCATCGACAGCGCTTGCGCGACGTCGTTGACGTGCTGCGCCCGAAGCAGCTGTGGCACGGCCATTACCACGTCCGATACGAGGCGGAACTCGATCTCGCAGAGGACCCTGCCGTGCCTACGGCTCCCGCGATCTGCCAGGTCCATGGACTCGATTGTGACGACAGCCACTGGGCTCGGAATATCGTGCTGGCCGATGTCGCAGGCCGACCAGTCGATTGGCCGAACGCTGAATAGCCCCATTGAGACTTGTGTCGGACCAACTACGAGTGCTCGCGATCTTGCGCTGTAGAAGTCCCTGGCGGCTGGCACTCACGCCACCGTCACACCAATGAGGCTTCTATGTATGTCAAGCGGCCTGGGTGGCCTCTAACGCGCGGAACAGTTCGCGGGCGATGTAGCGCTTGAGCGTGCGGCGGATTTCGCGGTCGGGTTTGCCGGCGGCGCGGCGGCGGGCGACGTAGTCGACGGTACGGGGGTCGTGGCGCCAGCGGGTCTTGGCGATGTCGTGCAGGGCTCGGTTGAGTTGGCGGTCTCCCCCGCGGTTGAGGCGATGCCGTACGGTCCGTCCGCTACTGGCCGGGACCGGGCTTGCCCCGGCCAGGGCGGCGAATGCGGCGTCGTTACGGCACCGCCCGTGATGGGACCATGTGACGATGGCCTGGCCGGCGCTGACGGGTCCGACCCCGGGCCGGTCGAGTAGGCCGGGGGCGAATGACTCGACGATCGTGGCCAGCTGCTCCTTGTTGCCGACCAGCTCCGTCATGGTCGCATCGATGGCCAGAGCCAGGCGACGCGTCTCCGCCCGGCGTACTGCCTGTTCTACGGTGTCAGCGCTGCGCCCGCGCCGGCGTGCGATGGATTGCAGCCGGGCTTGGGTGAGTTTGCCCCGGGCCAGGCCACGGTCGGTGTCATCGCCGCTGAGCAACAGTGCCCGCAGGCGGTTGGTCTGTCGGGTCTTGCTTGTGGTCATCTCCCGCCGCGCGCTGAGCAGGATGCGTAACGCCTCCCGGTCGCCGTCAGCGCGGGGAGTCGGCAGCCGGTCTGCGTTCATCCGGAGTACCTGTAACGCGGCCAGGTGCGCGTCGATCGGGTCGGATTTGCCTCGGCGTCGCTCCTGGCGTCGCGGCCGCTCGACCTCTACCACGGTCAGGCCCGCCTGCGTCGCGGCCCGGGCCAGACCGATCCCGTAGCTGCGGGTGCCCTCCAGTCCGAGAACGACCCGAGGCCCCGGTGCCAACTCGGCTATCCAGGCGATGGCCGTCGCGTAGCCGTCCTCGTCGTTGTCGATGACAGTCGTCGACAGGGTCGTGCCGTTGGGGGCGAGCATCTCCAGGGCGTGGGTGTCTCGGTGGGTGTCGCCGCCGATGACGGCATCGACAATCTCTGCGAGCATGGTCATGTGGCCTCGAGCTCCTTCTAGTGGCGGGGTCATAGGTCGACACCGGCCTGGGTGGAGTCACCGAACGGCGCATCTGTAAGGGGTCACGCGCATCGCGCGGACAAGCTTCTGATCAAGCCAGGCGGTGGGCCAGGCCGGTGCCGGCACCTTGGGCGACACCTCATTGGCAGGGCACGCCAAGGCGGCCAGATATGGGGAGAGTCAATCCGAGGCACCAGCACCGATACTGGCAGCGATCCACCCGGACCGCAGGTAGCAACACTTACAGATCCGGGGGTCGCGAGTACGTCACGGTCCGCTCGCGACCGTCACGCAACCGAGGAGCGGCTCGATATCAATCGTTCTAGCACGATCCACGGCGGGGTCTGTCAGGAATTTTGTGTAAGCGTCACGGCATGACCTCCACGGCTTCGGGTCGGGGTCTGTCAGGAATTTTGCGTAAGCGTCACGGCGTGACCTCCACGGCTTCGGGCCGTGGGGGGGTGTACTCGACACCGCGACGAGCCATGATCGGATCCACCAACGGCGTCACGTTGAAGTGCTGGCCGGCATCACACATCGCGCAGCCGGCCGACGTGAGATTCCGACCGTGCGCCAAATGTCGATGAGCCAGATACCCATACAGCGCGAGATCAAAGACGGCATCGAGCGCCGTCCAGCGAATACTGTCCCCGACGCACACGAACCCGTCGTGCCTGGCCAGCCCGTCGTCAGCCTGCAGAACAGCAACACCGAACTGCCTCGGCCACGACGGCGATCCCGGCAGAAGGACTCCTCGAAGCCGCTCCCGCTCAGCGACCACCGCCGCCTCAGCCCAATCATCGCGTCGTGACACATCCGAGACTCTAACGCTGTTCGAACTGATGTACGAACTGCATCGGACATTCCGAGCGGCACTGTCGCGGGCGGGCCTGACCCGCACCACCGGATTTACCTACCGACCGCCGCAAACTGCGCCTCGCCTGACCTGGCTCGCGGCTGAGGCCGACGGGGACTACGACCAGGTGAACAGCACGCGAGGGGACGCGCCGCAGATCGAGCCGGTCCTGGGTCCGCGCGATGCCACGAAATGGCGTCCAAAGTCTCGCCGTGACGTTCTATCCGGGGGTCAAACGGGGGTCAAGGCCACTTGGCCGGCATTGCCTCGATGGATGTAGGCCAGCAAATACGGAGCCTCTGTGGAGCCGCCTCGGAGAATCGAACTCCGGACAACCTCATTACGAGCGATGCCCACACGTCGCTGCAGTAACCGGTGATGGGACCCCTCGCCCAAGTCAAATAGGTGATGGCGTCCACCCGCAAGGGAGTCCCTGTAAGCCTGGCGCAAAGACACCAAAACCCGGCATTTCATCGACGACTGAATTGAACACCTTCGATGTCGAAGCGTCGCCGTAAACCCTGGACACAAGCCCCATCAGTGGCGGCCCATGTCACCGCGACCCGGGTCATGGCAGTTGATCCTGGGGTCAAACGAGGGTCAAGCGTATTCGCAGAATACCTGCGAGGCAAGTACAAGCCCCAAAATTCGGGGATTTTTGGGTGGAGCTGAGGGGATTCGAACCCCTGACCCCCACACTGCCAGTGTGGTGCGCTACCAGCTGCGCCACAGCCCCAGATAAATCTGGCCCGGATTTCTCCGGCATACCCCGCAGGGCACGAGGACTGATGTTACACAGGGTTGAAGCTGAGACGAAACCGGCCCACCACACCAGTGAACCTAAGTCCGAAATGTCCGGAAACCAGCCACCAAAGCCACCCACCTGAGAAGACACCGCGACGCGCCGACCCCCCGGATTACGGGGTTTTGAGGGTCATCACCCATACTGGACGGGAGTTACCCTCAAACAATCGAAGGAGATATGCGTGAACCGCAAGGAATTGGTGGCCGCAGTCGCCGACCAGACGTCACTCGAGCAGAAGACCGTTGACGCGGTCCTGCGTGGACTCCAGTCCACTCTCGAGGATGCAGCAGCCAAGGGCGAGAAGGTCAGCGTCCCCGGCTTCTTCGCTCTTGCCGTCGGCCGCCGCGAAGCCCGCGAGGGCCGCAACCCTGCCACGGGTGCCACGATCACGATCGCTGCCGCTAACACGGTCAAGCTCACCGCCGGCTCCGCTTTGAAGGAAGCCGCCAACAAGTAAGTCCCCTCAGCGCTTCAAGCACCACCAGCGCAGCAAAGGCTGGCAGGCGATCTTCGCCTGCCAGCCTTTCGCGTTCTACCTGTGTTTTGCTACCTAAACCGCGCGCCCGTCAGCCGGGCGCGCGGCGATGGCTGAAGCCGACCCAAGGAGCAGACCCAAGCCGGCCCTACGAACCGACCGAAGCCGAGGCGGCCGCCGGAGTCGGCGCCGGTGACGGCACCGGAGTGAGCGCCGGGGCGTTCGTCTTCCCCTTCGACGCCGCGTCGATGGCCGCCTCGACGGTCGCCTTCGACGGGTTCGAGACGAGCTTGCCGTTGACCTTGATCGTCGGCGTGCCGTTCACCCCGTTCTTGTTCGCCTCGTCCGTCAGCGCCTGCACCAGCGCCTTGTGCAGCTCGCTCGTCACACACGTCGTGAACGCCGACGTATAGCTGCCGGTGACCCCGGCCTGCGTCCCGAAGGCGATCAGTTCTGAATCCGTCCGACCGTTCGTCCCCTCGGCCGGCTGATTGTTGTTCCCGTTCTTGTCCTTGCCATACAGGACGCTATGCATGCTCAGGAACATCTGCGGCGTGATATCCGACGCGCAGATGGCCGCATTGGCCGCCCGGGACGAGTACCGGTTGCCGTTGGACGAATCGTCCAGGAACGACATCACGTGGTACCGGGCCAGCACCTTGCCCGAGTTGATGTCGGTCCGGATCATGTCCCCGGCCGACTGTTCGAACTGGTTGCAGATCGGGCACTGGAAGTCCTCGTAGATGTCCATCACCACCGGCGCCTTCGGAGCTCCGACGGTCACACCGGCGGCGACGGTGGCATTCGGCGCGGTCAGATCCCCCGAGACCTTGGCCCGGCCCGCCTGCACCGAGATGCCGATCGCCAGGATCAGCACCATCACGACGGCCACGCCGGCGCTCAGCCAGGTGTTGCGGATCCGCGCCTCGCGCTTGGCATGCTCGACCTGCACCTCGTACTTGTGCCGCCCCTCCTCAGTGCGCATCCGCTTGGCCGACGGGCGCAGCACCTGGTCGTGACGGGTGTAGTACAGATCCAACGACCAGCGGGTCAGCGGATAGATGATCAAGAAGACGGCCCCGGCCAGCAGCAGCACATCACGCAGCGAGTCGAGCAGGTAGCTCGTCGAGTCGCTCTCCCCACCACCACCGAAGCAGCCACAGTCGAGCTTGATGCCGCGCGCCGCGGCCTGCAGCAGCCCGATCAGGAAGATCACGTAAAGGGCCGCCGAGATACTGGCCATCACCCGCGTCAGCAGGCCGACGATCAGCAGCACGCCGACCATCAGCTCAATGATCGGCAGCCCGTAGGCGATCGCCTTCGACAGCCAGTCAGGGGTGGCGTCATAGGCGCGCACCGCGCGCAGGAACGTACGGGGATCGTGCAGCTTCTCGATGCTGGCCCAGATCCACACCCCGCCGAGGACGAGACGAATTGCGGTGCCGAGCCAGGCTCGGGTCGAAGTCCAGTTCACGGACGGTAGTTCCCCTCATGAAATTCACATACAGACGACAGCAGAAAGACGCCTCCGCAATAGCTACGAAGAGTCACGCAGACCATAGAGCACAACCGGTAGCCCGCGCAGCACCAGCGGCCACACCCATCACACCTTCAGATCATGGGCGATCTGATCCGACAGGTTCGTACTCTGCTCGAACGACACGTGTGAGTAGTCGTCAGCCCCGTATAGCAGCACCTTGGCCGAATGCTGCTGTCCCCCATCCTCGGCCAGCATCACGTGGGCCGCCGCCTGTGCGGTGTCGACCTGGGTCTGCGTTCCGGAGAGTCCGACGAACTGGTTCGGCAGCCCGGCATCGAAGTGCCGCAACCAGCTGGCGATAACCGCTGGAGTGTCGTGCTTGACGTCGGTGGTCACGAAGACGACCTCCGTCTTGTCCCGCAGCGACGAGGGAACGGCCCGCAGCGCGTTGCCGATGTCGGCCATCGTGGTCGGGCAGACGTCCGGGCACTCGGTGTAGCCGAAGTACAGCAGCGTGGGGTGCCCGGCCGTTTCGGTACTGAAGGAGTACGGCGCGCCGCTGGTGTCGGTGAGGGTGAAGCTCGGACGCGGCAGCGGCGGATCGGCCGGGAATCCCTGGTACTTGCCGACGGTGTTCGCCTGGTCGTTCAGATCCGATTTGGTCGACCCGGACGCGTTCGACGAACAGCCGGCCAGCACCACGGCAACCAGCAGCAATAGCACCGCCCCAAGACGTCGGGAGGGGAACCGGTTGGACCTAGCTTGCAAGGAACTCATCTGCCTGACGTCTAGTCGGAGGGACTCTAGTTGGAGGGAACAGCGGGAACGGGCGCCCCGATGGCGATCACCGGCGCAGCCAGCGTGAGCGACGGTGAATTCTGGAAACGCAGGATCAGGTTCACCGTCTGCCCCGGAAGCAGCGGACCGAGCAGCGGCTGCATCATGACGTGACCATGCCCGACCGAGAGTGAGACGCTCTGGTGGGCCGGCACCGGCACCCCCTCGGCCGCGACGCTCATCGACGAGTCGGTGTGCAGCGAGGTCGACTCGGCCGCGCCGCTCACCACTTCGACCAGCCGGTCATCGGTGCCGGTGGTGTTGCGCATCGTGAAGTAGGCCGCCGCCACGTCCGGCGAGGCCGGTTCCTGAACGTAGGCGCCGGTCACCTCCATAGGGCCGCCGATCCCGGCCGACGCTCCGGCCGGGAGCGCACCCGACGGTGAGGCGGCCGCGCTGCCCGTGCCGCCCATATCCATCGCCATCGACGAACCACTGCTGTGCGCCGTGGAGGAGGCCGACTGGGACGTCAGCGGAACCGCGCCGCGGACCAGCCCGGCGAAGCCGAGCGCGGCGACCGCGACGGCACCGACGATGGTGATGGAGACGCGCATCAGGCGGCGGACTTCCCCGAACCGGAGTTACGCCCGATTACGGCAATGCCCAGCGCCACGATCGCGAAGACCAGCGCCACAATTCCGAGGATCACCACTCCAGTCTGGCTGGACGAATCGGATTTCGCCGCCACTGGGGCCGCACTCACAGTTGGGGTGGCACTCGCGTGCTGGTCGGAGCCGGACTCCGACGCCGCGCCGAGCATCAGCACCGGGGCCGGATGATCCAGCTCAGCCGTGCTTCCGGCCGCGGCGACATCGGTCCAGTTCACCGTCGAACCGTCGCTGTAGGTCTGGATCGCCTTGAAGGTGATCTGCGGGACGTCCGGCAGCTGCCCGGCGATGAGGACGAACTCCTGGAACTGGTCCTTTCCGAATCCCTGCCCGGCGGCCGCCTTCCAGTCGATCTCGGAGACCGCTTCGGTGATGTCACCATCGTCGGTCTTGATCGGCGTGGCCAGCTTCGACGTCTTGAGGGTGAAGCTCCACCCCGGGATGGGCTGGATCAGCACCGAGGCGATCGGCGTCTCAGTCGGTAACTGCACCTTCAGTCCGACCGTGCCGGCCGTGGCGCTCTCATTGGGCACCCGGAAGGTGATGAGCTGGTCGCCACCCCCCTGCACAGCGCCGGGCGCGCTCACGGTGACGTGGGCCGACGCCGGGGCGGCCAGCGCGATCAGGGCCGCGGCCAGCGCCACCCCGGCGAAGGTACTACGTCGAATCTTGCGGTTCATCATGTTTTCCTCTCAGGCTCAATGCAGCTGCACGGACGTATCGGCGGTCACCGAGTCGAACTCGGAGTACCGGACGGTGATGGTGAACTTCCAGGAGCCGGCGGCCGGAAGCAGCGCCGAGCCGATGAAATCGAGGCCGTCGCTGGACTTCAGGCCGAGGTCGACCGGGCCCAACTCCTTCGCCGCGAGGTAGGCATTTCCGGTCACCGACAGCGGTACCGCGGTTCCGGCGATGCGCAGGTTGACCTCAACAGTCCCGGCCCGCGACGGGGTCACCGTCAGTTCGGCGCTTCGCTCGGTGCTGCCGCCCGCTTCGCTCAGCGAGATGCTGACCGTGGTCGGGGCAGCGTAGGAGGCGAGCTCGGCGTTGCGTCCGGGCGGCTGGACGACCAGCACGGCGGTGACCGCCAGCACGACGACGCCGATCGCGGCCTCCCCCAACACACTACGGCGCAGCTGGCTAATCGGCTTAACTTCGGAGTCGTCATGGCGCCCGAGCGAGCGCTGCACAGCCTGCCGGGAGAAGTATGCGACCCCCAGCATCAACCCGAAGAGGACGACCTTCGCGATCACCAGCTGTCCGTAGCGCGTGCCAGTCAAAGCGCTCCAGCTTCCGATGCCCAGCCACGCCTGATAGGTGCCACTGACGGCCAGGACCGCGACGCAGCCGTAGGCGACGAGCGAGAAGCGGGGCAGCACGGCATCCAGCTCCTCCCCGACCGCCCGCGGCAGCAGTCCGACCAGCAGCATCGCTAATCCACCTAGCCAGACCGCCATCGCGGTCAGGTGGGTCATCTGGCTGGTCAGCGCCAACCAGCGCGGATCCTGCGCGTCCGCGTGTCCGGTGAAGGCGAAGGTAACCACGATGCCGACCAGCAACGCCGCCACCTCCCCGCGCAGCCGTCCGGGATCGGTGTCCTGGAACAGCGTGCGGAGCACGAAGGCGAGCGCGGCCAGCACCAGCAGCCGCACCGAATCGGCGGTTCCGATGGTCCCGTGCAGGGTCGCGTTCAGCAGATTCAGCTGCGTGACGCCGCCCAGCCCCACTCCGGCCGCGTACGCGCCCTGCAGCAGGAGCTGGGCCACGGTGGCGATGGTGGTGGCCCACCAGCCACCCAGTACCAGCCGGTACACCCGGTTGTCACCGCGCCCCTGCGGCCAGATAGTGACGAGGAGCCAGAGCCCGCCGAGCACCGCCAGCCCACCAAAGCCGATCCAGCGAACCACGTTGTAGACCTGATTGGTCACCGGGTTGACGGTCGGCGTGGCGCTGCCGATCTCAGCCAGCGCGCCGTCGCCGACCACGAAGCGGATGGAGCCGGAGATCGGATGCGAGTCGGCGCTGACCACGCGGTAACTGGCCAGGTAGGTCCCGTCCCCGAGCCCGGACTTCAGGGCGACGCTCACCTTCGTCCCGTCGCCGCCCGGGTGGCCGGCCTCCCCCGCGTCGACCCGCTGGCCGGTCTCGTTGGCGACGTGCAGATACCCGTCGGAGTTCAGGCCGACGGACTCGTCGAAGGTGAAGCTGACCTGCGCCGGAGCCGCGGCCAGGCGGGCGCCGTCGGCCGGATCGCTGGCGACGACGACGGCGTGGGCCGACGCCGGGGCGGCCTGGACTAGTACGGCGGCCAGCAACGCCGTCAGCAGCGCGAGGAGGAGCGCGGCCGGCCGGCGGGAGGGTCGCTTCACGTGTCCCTTCACTCTGGACGCTGCACCTTCACGCGACTCCACGAATTCCGCCGTCGTCGGCCGCCGGCGCATCTGCGCTACCCGGTGCGCGCACCTCGGCGTAGTCCGGCGACTCCTTCTCATTCGTCCGATGCAGGGCGTAGAGGAGCGCGAGGCCGACCAGGGTGCTCAGGTGGGTCGCCAGCCGGCCAATCGGCACCGCGCCGGCCAGGAGGTCGCGAGCGCCGAGCAGGACGAGCAGCCCGACCAGCGTCAGCACCATCGGCAGCAGCGCCGCGGCCCGGGCCGGCCGCCGGGCCACACCCAGCAGTCCGATACCGATGGCGATATTGAAGGCGGCGCTCTCGTGGGCGACGTGCATGCCCATCGCCATGTCGATGTCCAGGCCGAAGAGGTCGGGCAGCGCTAAGAGGATCTGAAGAATTCCGACGACCGCGAGGCCGAAGAGCAGTACCCGGCGCCGACGTCCGACTCGGGCCGCGGGAAGCGCCGCGTTCAGCAATATGGCGGCACTCAGGTCCGGAATGTCGGCCGACCTGAGCCGGGCGGCCCGGGTCAGACGGGTCGCGTCGGCCAGCCACGCCCCGCAGAGGCGGCAGCCGGAGAGGTGCGCGTCGAGAACGGAGGCCGACATTCCAATAGGCTCTCCGTCGAGGCGCGCGGAGGCCGCCTCCCGAAATCGATCGCATTGCACGTACTAGTAGTCGGGATCCGCCCCGGCATAGTTCCAGTCAGTGATGCAGATCACCGCCGATGGAGGAGACCGTGGAGCCGCTCGATCCGATCACCGACGCCGCCCTGCGCGCGCGCCGCGGTGATGCCGAGGCGGCCAGCACCTTCGTCCGGGCCACCCAGGTCGACGTCTGGCGGATGGTGGCCGGTCTCTCGTCCCGCGCCGATGCCGACGACCTCACCCAGGAGACCTACGCGCGGGCCTTCGCATCGCTGCACCGCTTCACCGGTCGCTCCAGCGCCCGCACCTGGCTGCTGTCGATCGCCCGGCGCGTCTGTGCCGATGCGGTTCGCTCCACCGTCCGGGAGCGGCGTCGGGCGTCCGAGCTCGCCGGCCCCGGGGCGCCGATGGCCGATCCGGCGGACATGGTGGTGCTGAACTCGCTGGTGCATCTGCTCGATCCGGAGCGTCGGGAGGCTTTCGTGCTGACCCAGCTCGTCGGTCTCTCCTACGCCGAAGCGGCGGATGTCTGCCGCTGTCCGGTGGGGACGATCCGCTCCCGGGTGGCCCGGGCCCGAACCGATCTGGTCAATGGGATCACCACCGGCGGTCGATCCGCCGCCTCCAGCTGACCCGCCCGGGCCAACCGTCCCCGAGCGGCGCGCGCTTTGTCTGCCGAAGAACCGCTCCGGCCGCCGATACCGGAACTTCGGCGGACAGAGCGGGGAGTCGGACAGCTAACTGGCCACCGCGGGGGCGGGCTGCTTCGGCGCCAGCCCCGATTCGAGCGTCGCCCGGACGCGCTTTACGACGTAGTGCTCAGCCACGAACGACATGAACGGGATCGTGCCGGCGGCCATGATCAGCAGCACCCGCACCGGATGCCAACGCAGCTTGATGGCCAGGTCGAGCGTCGCCGCGACGTAGAGCAGGTAGAGGTAGCCGTGTCCGATCCAGGTGATCTCGGCCAGCAGCTTCTGCCCGGCCCACCACTGCAGCGGCAGGGCGACGAAGGTGGCCAGCACCAGCACGGTGCCGGTGGCGAACGCCATGATTCGGAACCGCAGTAGCGCGCCGGCGTACTTTGGCTTGGCTGCAGGCCGAGCAGCAGGCCGACCGGAGGGGCGCGTAGAGGGTGTTGCTGCGGTCACCGTTGTTCCTTCACTACCTCACTCGACGTCGCGAGTGAGGCCAGATAGTCGTTGTAGGCAAGCTGGGTGGAGTCAAGCTCCTGGGCGTCGCGGCCCGGCGGTACGTAGCGACGGTATGCGACCGGTTCGGCTGAGTTCACGACCGCCGGGCTCGACTCCAGGCGCTCAGCGCCACCGCTATCGTCGCCGTCGGCTGCGGTAAGGGAGGCGCTCCGCTCGCGCAGCGCGTCCCGCATCACCCGTACCAGCATGAAGACGACGAAGGTGGAGAAGGCCCACCACTGCAGCACGTAGGAGTAGTTCTGAATGTCACCGTGTCGTTCGTGCGCCCGCTGCAACTGCCAGCGGCCGAGCAGCACCATCGCGATCGTCGAGACGGTCACCAGTGCGTAGAGCATCAGCCAGCGTGGCTTCAGCAGGAACGCGCAGCGACGGAGCATAGCTAAACGGTACGTCAGCCGCTCGGCCTCAGCTAACGCTGAACCGCCTGTGTGATCCGATCCGTCCGGCCTGAATCGGGGTGATCGAGCAGGTCAGCCGGGGCATTCTCACCGTGTCGTCAGCGATCCGTGGCCGGAGTCGACGAGGATCAGGGCATGAGCGACAAGCGGACTCTCGCGATGGGGACGCCCGGGCAGCGGCCGGCTTGGTTGCGCGTCACCAATGGCGAGCGGCGCTGGGCGGTCGGTGCGGCCATGCTGGTGGCGATCGCCCTGCACTCTGTGATGCCGAGCCAGTTCGTGCCCCATCCGGCCTACGTGGTGCCCGCCATCGAACTGGCCCTACTGATCTTCCTCGGCTTCGCGCTTCCCTCGTCCCCGACCCAGAAGTCGCCGAAGCTGCGGGTGGTCGCCCAGCTCCAGTTCGCCCTGATCGCGGTGTGGAACATCGCCTCGCTGACGCTGCTCGTCCGTGCGGTCACCACCGGCGCGAAGATCACCGCCGACGATCTGCTTCTGGGCGGCATGGCGATCTGGCTGACCAACGTGATCGTCTTCTCGCTCTGGTACTGGTCCTTCGACCGCGGCGGACCGGTGGCTCGTGCCCTCGGCGAGATGGACATCCCGGATCTGCTCTTCCCGCAGATGACCGACGAGCACCTGGCCCGGGACTGGGAGCCGTACTACCTCGACTACTTCTTCGTCTCCTTCACCAACTCGACCGCCTTCTCACCGACGGACACGATGCCCTTGTCGCGTTGGATCAAAGTGCTCTTCATCGTCCAATCACTGACCGCGTTGATCACGATCGGGCTGGTCGCCGCACGGGCGGTGAACATCCTGCCGGGTGGTTAGGTTGTGGTTACGAGCGCACGAGACGGGCGATCGCCGCTGATGCCTCTTTGACCTTGGCCTGGGCCTCGTCACCGCCGGAGTTGATGGCCTGCGCGACGCAGTGCGTCAGGTGCTCCTCGATGAGCCCGATAGCGAAGGACTCCAGGGCCCGAGTGGCGGCCGAGACCTGGGTCAATACGTCGATGCAGTACGTGTCGGACTCGACCTGGCGCTGCAGCCCACGGATCTGTCCCTCGATGCGCCGTAGCCGCTTCAGCTGGTCGTCTTTGGTGTCGTGGTACCCAGGATGTCCGTCGGCCGAGTGCGGTTCGCTCATACCCCCGGAGGGTACTCGTCGGCCACCGGTGTCGACGGGCTCAGCTTGCCGCCGGCTCAGCGTGCGTCGTCGACTTCGGGCAGACAACCTCATTTGTCGCCGCGTGAACCCAGAACGCGCCGTTCGGATTGCCCGGGGGGTAGCGCAGGCGCAGCCGCCACCCACAGTGGACACATTTTGTGTCGGTACCCACGCCCGTCCGCCCTTCGATTCCTGGCAACACACCTGGCCAGCCCGCGGCCGGATGCTCATTGACAAATTTACGCCAAGGTCGACGACGTCGCCTGATCAAATCGCCCCTCACAGTCCACACCCAGGCATCTGACAGGGGACCACCGGCGGCACGGGTACCTCACCAGCGCCGCATCGGCATCACTACGCGGGCTCATCGCTGGCCCCTAGCTTTTCTAACGCGGATCAGACATGATCCTTGGCGATGCAGCCGCCCTGCAGAGTCGCGAAGCAGCAAACGGGGGAACTGAAGATGACGAGTAGGTCCAGTCGTGCCCTTTTCAAGGGCGGCTCCGCCAGATCCGCACCGACGCGAAGGCGACTGCTGGCGCTGACCGCGGCGCTCACCCTGGTGCCGATGCTCGCCGGCTGCAAGCCGGTAACCACAACCAGCAAGTCCTACCGATCCCCGGTCAGCAATGTTGCCTCGGTGACACCAGCTAACACCGCCGATTCGACTCTCGCCGTCGCCATCACCACACCAGTCCCCACGGTTGCAGCGCCGATTACCTCGGCCGAGCCTGCGGCCACGCCGATACCGACAGCGGCACCGACTCCGCAGCCGAAGCCGAAGCCGACGGTCAAACCGGTGGCCAAGTCGAAGCCCGCGCCGACCGCCCACCCAACTCCGAAAGCCACCGCTAAGCCGACGGTCAAGCCCGCGCCCAAGGCAACACCCAAGCCGGCGCCAAAGCCAACGACGACGCCCGTCGCCGGCTGCCATCCGTTGAGCAACGCCGGCCACTGCTACAAGGCCGGTCAATTCTGCCGCGCCACCGACCACGGCAAGAGCGGCACCGACGCCAACGGCCGGGCCATCATCTGTCGCGATAACAACGGCTGGCGCTGGGAGCCGAAGTAGTCGCGTTGGATACATCCCGGCTGGTTTCTATGGACTAGACAACTTCTCAGCTTGCCGCTCGGATTGGGGCGAGCACTCATTGTGACGGAATCACCCGTGATTCAAAGGGATTTGTCATTCTGCGGTCCGGTCGCGTAAGTTGCGTGCAGGAACGCACGGGGCGCTCCTCGTCAGGTCGCACTGGGGTGCACACCGACCTCGACACCAGCTGAGTAGGACGTCACATGCAACGCACGCTTCACCGTAGCCAAGTGCTCGCGGCCGTTGCCGGGCGTTCGATCCGACTCATCACCGCGGCCCCAAGTCAGCGGTCACTTCTGAGGCACGCCCGCTAGCCCCACTCCCAGACTTGCGGCACGGCGCGGTGTGCCCCCTCACGCTGCGCTGTGCCGCATCCTCATCGCCGTCTCTTTCTAGCGCGTACAACTTGGGCCTACCCCTCGCCCTGCTCGCCAGCCATCCGATTTCACCCAGCCCTTGACACTCCCGAGCTCTGGCGCAACACTGAACTAGATGGTTCAGTATTCGGAGTTTGACGCCTCATTCGCCGCTCTGGCGGACCCTGTTCGACGCGGGATCCTGGAGCGGCTCGGACGAGGAGCAGCCACTGTCAGCGAACTGGCCGGCGACTTCGAGATGAGCCTCACCGGAGTGAAGAAGCACATACACCTGCTCGAGGCGGCCGGCATGGTCGTCACCGAGAAGCGGGGCCGAGTGCGATATTGCGAGCTCGGCCGCAACTCGCTCGAGCGCGAGGCGATCTGGCTGAGTGAGTTTCGCGCCACGATCGAGTCTCGGCTCGACCACTTGGATGCATTCCTACAGCGGACGGAGAATCAGCCATGACGTCACAGTCAGCAACAGAAACCAGCACAGTCACCACCCCCAGCGATCGGGAGATCCACGTAGAACGGATCTTCCACGCATCGATCGACCGCGTCTGGGCCGCCTACACCGAGCCTGAACTCATCGCGCAGTGGTGGGGGCGGGGCAATCCGCTCGAGGTCATTCGCTGGGAGTTCGAACGCGGCGGTCACTGGCGGCTGGAAGAGCACTACGACGGCGGAGTCGCTGGTTTTGAAGGGCGATTCCGCGAGGTGACACCGAAGAAGCGGATCGTCCGCTCCTTCGAGTGGGACGGCATGCCGGCCCACGTCATCATCGACACGATGGAGCTGGTGGACCTGGGCGACGGGCGAACCAGAGTGGTGGTCGACAACATCTTCCACACCACGCAGGAGCGGGACGGCATGCTCGCCTCAGACATGGAGCAGGGTATGAACGCGTCTTTCCGTGCCCTCGACGAACTGCTCGCGAAGAGCGGCTGACCACGTCCGATCAGCTGTCTGGCCGGCTCCGCCGAAACCGACCCCAGACAGAACTCAAGCCCAAGGCCAGAAGGCCTTGGGCTTGAGCTTGGAAGGCCCGGTCAACGACAGCATCACGTCTTCTCAGACCTGACAATGCCGGCCCCGATTGCGACCGGGCGGGCCAGATAGTCAGTGTTTGAAGGCGTCCTTGACGTTCTCGCCGGCGTCCTTCAGGTCAGACTTCGCCTGATCGCCCTTGCCTTCGTTCTCGGTCTTGTGGTCGCCGGTGGCCTTTCCGAACGCCTCTTTCGCCTTGCCCTCGACGTCCTCGACAGCGTTCTTGACCTTATCTACTGCGCTCATATCGCGCCTCCAATTGGTTATATCCAATACGCACCGCGGTGTGCGCTTGCAGTAACTGGATACCCAGTGTCGGGCGAAGCTAAACTGCCGACTCGATCTTCCCGGATCAAGCCAGCCGGGTGATCTCCACCGAAACACTCAGCTCGCTGGTCGCGGAGCCGGCGACCAGACCCTTGATCGGCGGCGCATCTGTGTAGTCACGGCCGGTGCCGACGAGGACGTGCCGCTCGCTGATCGGCGAGTCGTTGGTCGGGTCGTGGCCGATCCACTCCCCCAGCCACCACTGCACCCAGGCGTGACTCTCGCCCTTCACCGGCTCGCCGAGCGCGGCGTTCTGGTCGGGGTGCATGTAGCCGGAGACGTAGCGAGCCGGCAGGCCGATGTGCCGCAGCGCACCGACCACGATGTGGGCGTAGTCCTGGCAGACGCCGGTGCCGGCCTCCCACGATTGGGTGGCCGAGGTGTTCACACCGGTCGAGCCGGGGACGTAGGTCACCGTCTCGCGCACCCGGTTGCAGAGCGCCAGCGCCGCCTGGTGGGGCGCGAGTTCGCTGCCCACCTCGACGGCGATAGCCGAGAGTTCCTCGTTCGGTTCCGTCCGCGCGGTCTGGGTCAGGTACTCACCGAAGCGCTGGTACACCGAGTCAGCGCGCACCGAGTCCCAGCTCATCTCCAGGTCAGGCTTGGGGCGCCAGGCATCATTCACCTCCACCAGCGACACCGCCTCGACGTTCAGGCTGGAGTGCGGGGCCTGCACCTCAAAGGCCCGCACCCAGGTACCCCAGTAGTCGGAGTACGCGTGCTGCCAGCTGGCGGCCTGCCCGTCGGCGTCGACATTCAGCAGTGTTTCCAAGGGGTTCTGCCAGGGCAGCACCAGTGGAGTCAGCCGCGTCTCGTTGAACGACGCTGTCACCGGAGCGTCGTACTCATACCGCGAGCTGTGCCGAACCCGCATCCGACTCGTCATCAGGAGACCGCCCATTCCTTGGCCACACCGTGCGCGAAGTAGCGCTTGGTCACCGCATCACTGGCCAGCGAGCAGGCGCTCTGCACCCGCTCCATCAGTTGGTACAGGTCGTCGAAGATCTCCGACCGCGGAGCGAACTCGAGTTCGGAGCGGATCATGCCGAGCACCCGATGCCCCTCGCTGGCACTGCCGAACCGATCGAACTCCCCACTCAGGTCGTCCATGCTGCGTTCAGCGCTGGTCAGCGCGCTGATCAGTGAGCGCGGGAAGAGCGGGTCCAGCAGCAGGAACTCCACCGCTCGCTGATCCTCGACCGCTCCGTGGGCGCTGTGCAGAAACGCCTGATACGCGCCGCAGCTCTGCAGCAGCGTGACCCAGGACGGACCGGCATCGCCGGCCAGCGCCCGCGCCGCGACCAGCCGCGCGGTCATGTCGGCTCGCTCGATCGCCCGCCCGAGGGCGAGGAAGTGGTAGGCCTCGTCACGGCTCAGGGTGGCGTCGGCGGTGCCGTTGAAGGCGGCCGAACGCTCGCGCACCCAGGTGAAGAAGGAGTGCGGCCGGGAGCGTCGCGAGGATCGGGTCGCCTCGTGCCAGGTGACGTTCAGCGTCTCCCAGAGCTCGGTTGAGATCACTTCGCGGGAGCGGCGCGCATTCTCGCGGGCCACTGTGATGGCACCGACGATCGAGGCCGGGTTCTCCCGATCCCAGGCCAGCAGTTCGAGCACCTTCGACTTATCGATCTCGGCATCCGGCTCGATCTCGCAGCCCATCGCCGAGAGCAGCGACGCGCAGACGACACCCTCCGGCGCCCACGGGTCCTCCAGGAGGAGGTTCAGGTGCACGTCCAGGGTGCGGCTGGTGTCCTCGGCCCGCTCGACGTAACGACCGATCCAGTAAAGGGATTCGGCGATCCGACTCAGCACGGCGCATCCCCCGCTTCCGCTTGTTGTTGTTGCTGTTGTTGCTGTTGTTGCTGCTGCGGCTCTTCCTCACGGTCCTGCTGCGGCAACGGCAACCGTTCGGCCTGGATCGGAGGCTCGATGCGGGTGATCGGCTCAGCTCCCGAGACTCCGCGCTCGCCGGCTAGCACCCAGGTGTCCTTGGCGCCGCCACCCTGGCTGGAGTTCACCACCAGAGATCCCTTGACCAGGGCCACTCGGGTCAACCCGCCCGGGAGCACCCAGACGTCATTGCCGTCGTTGATGGCGAAGGGACGTAGGTCGACGTGCCGCGGCTCCACTTCGTCACCGACCACCGTGGGGACGGTCGACAGTTGCACCACCGGCTGAGCGATCCAGCCGCGCGGATCGGCGATGAGACGCTCGCGGAGCGCGATGAGCTCCTTGGCACTGGCCTGCGGCCCGATGACCAGACCCTTCCCGCCCGCACCATCGACCGGCTTCACCACCAGCTCGTCGAGGCGATCCAGCACCTCCTCCAACGCGCCCGGGTCCTCCAAACGCCAGGTGTCGACGTTGGCCAGAATCGGCTCCTCGCGCAGGTAGTAACGCACCAGATCGGGGAGATAGGTGTAGATGAGCTTGTCATCGGCCACACCGTTGCCGACGGCGTTGGCGATGGTGACGTTGCCGACCCGGGCCGCGGTGAGCAGGCCGGGGCAGCCGAGCATCGAGTCGTGCTTGAACTGCACCGGGTCGAGGTACTCGTCGTCCACCCGCCGGTAGATGACATCGACCCGTCGCTCGCCACGGGTGTCGCGCATCCGCACCACACCGCCGGAGCAGATCAGATCACGCCCCTCGACCAGCTCGACACCCATCGTGCGGGCGAGCCAGGCGTGCTCGAAGTAGGCACTGTTGTAGACGCCCGGGGTGAGCACCACGACGCAGGGATCGGTGACCCCGGGCGGGGCGGCTTTGCGCAGCGCGGCCAGCAGTCGCTGCGGGTACTGCGACACCGGGCGGAGCCGGACCTGGCTCAGCGCGTCGGACCACTGCGGGCGGACCGCGTTGCGGTTGGCCAGCACGTAGCTCACTCCGGACGGCACCCGGACGTTGTCCTCGAGGACGCGGAAGGTGCCCTGCTCGTCACGGATCAGGTCGATTCCGGAGACGTGCACCCGAACCCCGTTGGGCGGCTGGATGCCGGCGGCGGCCCGGTGGAAGTGGTTGGAGGAGGTGATGACCCGGCGCGGCACGACGCCGTCGGCGATCGCCAGGCCCGGGCCGTAGACGTCGGCCAGAAATGCTTCGAGAGCCCGGACCCGCTGCCGGACGCCGGTCTCGATCTTCTGCCAGGAGAGGTCGTCGATGACGCGGGGCACGATATCGAGCGGGAACGGCCGCTCCTCGCCACCGACGTCGAAGGTGACGCCCTGGTTCAGGTACGACCGAGCCACCGACTCGAGGCTGGCCCGCAGCTCAGCCCCGCCGGAGCGCTGCATGGATTCGTGCAGGGCCTTGTACGGCGCCCGAGGACCGTCGGCGCTGATCATCTCGTCCCACGCCGCGCCGAGTGGGTAGTGGTCGAATATGCCAGCCATTGGCGGGATCATATGGACCGATTGTGTCGCTGATGTTGCCGCGCCTGGACCCTCAGCATGCTATCCATCAACACAGTCTGGACCATCGCCACGCACAGCCCAAGGGGGGTCCGATCGGCCAGCGAGTCACCCACCCGCAACGCCGCCGGGCAGCTAGGCCAGACCCACCCGAGTCGCGACCAGTTCGATGCGATCGTCGGGCTGGACGGCGGCCACCCGGAAGTGATCGGCACCATCCGGGCCGTAGAACTCTCCGGGCGAGACGACGATCCCGGCCCGCTCGGCCAGGTCCCGGGCATCGGTCCAGGCGTCGCCGCTGGGCGAGGCGACCCACAGGTAGAAGGCACCTTCGGGCAGGTGCGCCGCATAACCCAGAACCCCGAGAATCTCGGTCAATCTGGTGAGCCGCTGCCGGTAGCGGCTGCGCTGCCGCTCGACGTGCTCGTCGTCGTTGAGGGCCAGCACGGCCGCGGCCTGAACCGGCCCCGGCGGCATCAGACCCGCGTGCTTGCGGACCTCACTGAGGTAGTGGATCAGCTCGGCATCACCGGCGTAGAAGCCGATACGGGCACCGGCGAAGTTGTCGCGTTTACTGAGGGAATGTACGGCGACCACGCCCTGCGTTCCACTGGTCAGCACCGAGGCGGCCGGAGTTGCCCAGGTGAATTCGGCGTAGCATTCGTCCGAGAAAACCGGCACGTTCCGCTCACGTCCCCAGAACGCTGCCTCGGCCAGATCGGCCAGCTCGCCGGTGGGGTTGCTGGGCGAGTTCACCCAGACCAGCAGCGCCCGCTCCGCGTCCTCGGCGGCTATCTCGCTTAGCTTCGTGTACGGGACGGCCCGACAGCCGGCCAGCGACGCCCCCATCGCGTAGGTGGGGTAGCTGATCGCCGGGTAGAGGACGGTGTCCCGCTCGGGCGTCCGTAGCTTGAGGTACTGCGGGGTCGAGGCGACGAACTCCTTGGTGCCGACGCAGGCCGCGATCTCGGTCGCGACGTCCACGGTGGCGCCGAGGCGGCGTGCGATCCAGTCGGTCGCCGCCTGCCGGAAGGCCGGCGTCCCCAGCGAGGGCGGGTAGGTACGGGCCGTCGCCGGTGACGCTAGGGCGGCCGTGACCTCCGGTGGCGGGTCGTCGCAGGGGGTGCCGATCGAGAGGTCGACGCCTCCCCCGGCGTGCCGGCCGGCGATCGTGATGACCTCGGCCAGCCGGTCGTAGGGGTAGGGCGGCGGGACGAATCCGGTCATGATGTCTCTCCAGTCTCTTCCGACGACGCGCGGGCGCGCTCCAGCCGCTGGGCTCGGGCCTCCAGCGCCGAGGCGAGCAGTTGGGCCAGGTGCTGGCCGGAGTCACCGGCCAGCTGTTCAAGCTGGGTGCGGCAGGAGAACCCGTCGGCCAGCACCACCGCGTCCTCATCCGCGGCGCGGACGGCGGGCAGCAGGGCATTCTCGGCCACGGCGACCGACACCTCGTAGTGGCCGCGTTCGACCCCGAAGTTTCCGGCCAGTCCGCAGCAGCCACCGACGGCCGCGATCTCGGCTCCGGCGTCGGCCAGCAGCGCGGCGTCCTCGCTCCAGCCCATCACCGCATGCTGGTGGCAGTGCGGCTGAGCGACCCCCTGCACCCCGCGCAGGCTCGGCGGGGTCCAGTCGGGGGTCGCGCGTAGCAGTTCGGCCAGGGTGTGCGTCTGCTTGGCGACCTGCGCCGAGCGTTCGTCGTCGGCCAGCAGTTCGGTAACGTCCGAGCGGAGCACCGCGGTGCACGACGGCTCCAGCCCGACGATGGGAATCCCCGCCTTTATCGACGGTTCCAGCGCGTCCAGCGTCCTGCGCAGGCGCTTACGGGCCCCATCGAGCTGGCCGGTCGAGATCCAGGTGAGGCCACAGCAGACGGCGCGGTCGGTGATCTGCACGTCGTAGCCCGCGTCCTCCAGCACGGTCACCGCGGCACGTCCGACCTCGGGCGAGAAATGGTCGGTGAAGGTGTCCACCCACAGCATCACCGGCTGGCCGGTTAACGGGGTGGCTCCGCCGCCACGAGCCTTCTGCCGCCCGGCGAACCAGTCGCGGAACGTCTCGGTGGCGAACTCCGGAAGCGGGCGGCGCTGGTCGACGCCGGCCATCCGCTTCCCCAGCGCCGAGAGGGACTTACGGCGCAGCGCGAAGTTGGCCGCGCGCGGTGTGTGCGAGGCCAGCCGGGACCAGCGCGGCAGCCAACCCAGCGCGTAGTGCGATGCCGGACGCAGCCGGCGCCGGTAACGCTGGTGGAGTGCCTCCGCCTTGTAGGTCGCCATGTCCACGCCGGCCGGGCAGTCGGCCGAGCACCCCTTGCAGGAGAGGCAGAGATCGAGTGAGTCGAGCACCTCCGGCGAGCGCCAGCCCTTCTCGACGAGGCCGCCGTTGGCCAGCTCCTGCAGCACCCGGGCTCGGGCCCGGGTGCTGTCCTTCTCATCCCTCGTCGCCAGGTAGGAGGGGCACATCACCCCGCCGGTGGCCGTCGTGTCGGCCCGGCACTTGCCCACCCCGACGCAGCGATGCACCGCGGTCGTGAAGTCGCCGCCGTCGTGCGGGTAGGCGAAGGCGAGGTTCTTGCGCAGCGGCTTGGCCGCCGGCACCCGCAGGCTTCCGTCGACCGGCTCCGGGGCGACGATCACGCCGGGGTTGAGCAGATCGGTCGGGTCGAAGGCATGCTTCACCGCGGCGAAAGTACTGAGGGCCTCGGGCGTGTACATGTACTGCAGCAGCTCGCCGCGGGCCCGTCCGTCGCCGTGCTCACCGGACATGGAGCCACCGTGACTGCCGACCAGTTGGGCCGCCTCCAGCATGAATGCCCTGAATCTTTCGGGGTGGGTGGCCAGCGGGAAGTCGATGCGTGCGTGCACGCAGCCGTCACCGAAGTGTCCGTAGACCAGCCCGTCGACGTTGTGGGCACTCATCAGCTCGGAGAACTCACGCAGGTAGGGGCCGAGTCGCTGCGGCGGGACGGCCGCATCCTCCCAGCCCGGCCAGGCCGGCTCGTTGGCCGGAGTGCGGCCGCCGAGCCCGGCGCCGTCCTCGCGGATGCGCCAGAGCGCCTTGGCGATGAGCCCGGTGACCACGGTCGACTCGATACAGTCGGCGTCGGCGATGAGTCGGTTCGCGGCGGCGATGGCGTCGGCCGTGGTCGCACCGGCGGTCTCGACGAAGAGCCAGCCACCGCCCTTGGGCAGCGGCGGTACGGCCGCCTCACCGCGGCGGCTGCGGACCACCTCGACGAGACGGGCGTCCATGCCCTCCAGCGCCACCGGCTTATGCGGCAGCAGCCCGGGAACCGCCTCGGCTGCGGTGGCCATGTCGGGGTAGCCGAGCACGGCCAGGGCCGTCGCCTTCGGGGCCTGGACCAGCTGCACCCTGGCCTGGAGCATGACGCCGAGTGTCCCCTCGGTGCCGACCAGGAAGCGGGCCAGGTCGACGCCGTTCTCGGGTAGCAGGTGCTCCAGCGAGTACCCGGAGACCTGCCGGGTGAAGCGTCCGAACTCGGTGCGGATGAGGCCGAGGTTGGCGGCGACGATGCCGTCGAGGTCGCGCATCAGGGCGGCCGGTGCGTTGGCCGCCGAGGTGAGACCGTCGCGTCCGTACCGACCGGCGGTGAAGCGCTCGCCGGCCGCGGTGAGGAGGTCGATATCCAGGACATTGTCGGCGCTGCGCCCGTAGGCCAGCGCGCGTGAGCCGCAGGCGTTGTTGCCCAGGGCGCCGCCGATGGTTGCCCGAGCATGGGTGGATGGGTCGGGGCCAAACCGCAGTCCGTGGATCGCCGCGGCGTCGGAGAGCGCGTCCAGGATTACCCCGGGCTGGACGACCGCACTGCGGGTGAACGGGTCGATCTCGATGATCTGGTTCATGTGGCGGGAGAAGTCGAGGACGATCCCACGTCCGACCGCATTCCCCGCGATGGAGGTGCCGGCGCCCCGTGAGGTGAGGGGGACGCCCAGGCGTCGGGCGACGTCCAGGGTGGCCGAGACATCGTCGGCGCTGCGTGGAAAGACGACGGCGGCCGGAACGATCCGGTAGTTGGACGCGTCCGAGGAGTACTCGGCCCGGCGGCGGCTACTGATGTCGGCGTCGGCCACGCCGGCCTTGCTCAGCGCACGGGCCAGTTGGGCCGGACGGGGGCCGCTGTAGTCGGAGCCGGCGTGCGGGCGGGAACTGTGCGGGCCGTGCGTGGATGGGGTTGCCGCAGGCGCAGAGGTCACGGCTCCATTCTGCCGTGCCGGTGAAACCGGTTTGTCGGGGCGCGTCAGGTTGCTCCTCCTCGCGCCCCGCCTGCCCCGCCGCCGTGAGACCGCCGTGAGCACGCTTTGTATGCCGAGCTTCCGATTTCAAGGCGGAAAGCGGATGCTCGACATACAAGGCGGGACGTATGGAGAGGATGGGCCGGCGGGGCTAGCCGTACGCGGGGGCTACCCGCGGCCACGGACGCAGTTGCTCCAGCTGGGCCGCCACCGCCAGCAGCGTCGCCTCCTGACCGGGACGGGCCACCAGCTGCACGGACAGCGGCAGCCCTCCCGGATGCACCCCCGCCGGCACCGCCATCGCCGGCCAACCGAGCAGGTTCCACGGCGCGGCGAACGGCGCGTAGCGGACGTTGGACACCACGTTGGCCAGCCACCCGCGCTCGCTCCAGGCCAGCGCCTCGATCGGCGGCTGCGCCAGCGTCGGTGTCACCAGCACATCAACGTCGGCGAAGTACTCCTCGGCCATCCGCCGCCAGGCCTCCCGGGCGCCGTCGCGCGGGCCACCGACCGCCAGCACCAGCCGCCCCAGCATCGCCTGCCGCTTGGTGCGCCTGCTCAGCGTCGACGGGTCGGGCAGCGTCGAGATATCCAACTGCGTCCCAGCGAACCAGCGGGCCAGCGACGCCGGCCCGAAGCGCAGCGGATACCGGACCTCAGCCGCCCGGACGGAGTGCCCAGCGCCGGCCAGCAGGTCACCGGTCGAACGCGCCGCCGACGCCCAATGCTTGTCGACCGGAAGCCCGAGCTGGGGCGGCTTCACCGAGACGCCGACTCGCAGCCCCGGCATCACACCAACTGCAGCCAGCGACGGATCACCGGCCATCACCGAGAACATCAGCGCGCAGTCGGCCACGGTGGTGGCCAGCGGGCCGTTCTCGGCCATGTCGAACCACGACCCGTTTCCGAGTTCGGAGACGACAACACCGAGGCCCGGCTTGATCCCGACCAGTCCGGTGCAGGCGGCTGGAATCCGGATCGACCCCATCCCGTCGTTGCCGTGCGCGATCGCCACCATCCCGGAGCCGACGGCCGCGGCACTACCGCCGGAGGAGCCGCCCGGGGTGCGGGAGACGTCCCACGGATTGCGGGTGATTCCCTCGGCTGAGTCGGTCGTGCCGAAGACGCAGAACTCAGGGACGTTCGATATCCCCACGATCACCGCGCCGGCCGCACGCAGCCGCCGCACCACCTCGTGATCCTCCGGCTGGAGCGTGCGCGGCACGGCCAGCGACCCACAGTTGGTCGACTCACCGGCGACTGCGACGTTGTCCTTGACGATGATCGGCACCCCGGCCAGGGGAAGCGTCGCGAGGTCGCTGCGCGCGTCCACCGCGTCAGCCTCGGCCAGCGCCTTCTCGTCCCGAATGACCCGAAGCGCATTGAGCTTCGGCTCTCGCTCGGCGATCCGCGCCAACGCCTCTTCGGCGGCGGCGCGAGCAGTGAGGGACCCATCAGCGACGGCGGCGGCGGTCTGCACGGCGGTGAGCATGCTCAGACCTTAGAGCACCGTTGTCAGAGCACCTTGGAGAGAAACGCCTTCGTCCGCTCCTGCTGCGGATTGCCGAGCACCTCGCGCGGGTCACCGGCCTCGACGACGACGCCACCGTCCATGAAAACCAGCTGATCGGCCACTTCGCGGGCGAAGCCCATCTCGTGGGTCACCACGATCATGGTCATGCCGCCCTTGGCCAGCGCCTTCATCACGTCGAGCACTTCGCCAACCAGTTCCGGGTCCAGGGCCGAGGTCGGCTCGTCGAAGAGCATCAGCTTCGGCTGCATGGCCAGCGCCCGGGCGATGGCGACCCGCTGCTGCTGCCCCCCGGAGAGCTGCGCGGGGTAGGAGTGCTCCTTGTCGCCCAGACCGACCTGGGCCAGCTGCCGACGCCCGATCTCGATCGCCTCGGACTTCTTCAGCTTCTTGACCCGGATCGGCGCCTCGACGACGTTCTCCAGGGCCGTCATGTGCGGGAAGAGGTTGAAGTGCTGGAACACCATGCCGATGTCGCGGCGCTGCCGCGCTGCCTCCTTGGGGCGCAGCTCGTGCAACTTGGCACCGCGCTCCTCGTATCCGACCAGCACCCCGTCGACGTAGAGGCGCCCGGCGTTGACCTGCTCGAGATGATTCACACAGCGCAGGAACGTCGACTTGCCCGATCCCGACGGGCCGATCATGCAGAGCACTTCACCGCGTGCCACGGTGAGGTTGATCCCCTTGAGCACCTGAAGTGTCCCGAAGTTCTTGCAGACCGAGCGGGCGTCGACCATCAACGCGGCGGCACCGTTGGTATCCGTCACGCGCCCATCCCGCCCCCACCGTCGTGGGTTCCGGCGGCCAGCGCCTTGGCCTGGGCCCGAGCTTCCCGGCCGGTCATCTGCCGCGACGAGCCACGGGCGAAGTGTCGCTCCAGGTAGTACTGCCCGACCATCAGCACGCTGGTGATAGCCAGGTACCAGGTGGAGGCGACCAGCAGCAGCGGGACCGGCTTGAAGTTGACGCCGGAGATGTTGCGGGCTTGGGAGTAGAGATCGATCGTCAGTGGCACCGCGGTCACCAGGGAGGTCGTCTTCAGCATGCTGATCAGCTCGTTGCCGGTGGGCGGGATGATCACCCGCATCGCCTGCGGGAGCACCACCCGGCGCATCGTCAGCGGCCAGGACATCCCCAGTGCGGTCGCCGCCTCGGTCTGTCCCTCGCCGACCGAGGAGATGCCGGCCCGCACGATCTCAGCCATGTAGGCCGCCTCGTTGAGTCCGAGGCCGATGGCCGCGAAGAAGAACGCCGCGTCAAGCTGTTGGATGTCGAACGTGGCGAACTGGTGCCCGAACGGGATGCCCAGCGAGAGGTGCGGGTAGATCGAGGCGAAGAGACCCCAGAACACGAGCTGCACATAGACCGGAGTGCCGCGGAAGAGCCAGAGGTAGACCCAGGCCACCGACTTCAGGACCGGACTTGGCGACAGCCGCATCACCGAGAGCACGACGCCCAGCGAGACCCCGAGCAGCATGGCCCAGATGGTCAGCTGGATCGTGACCCAGGCACCGGAGGAGATCCGCCTGTCGAACAGGTACGACCAGTAGGTCGACCACTGATAGTTCTTGTTGGTCGCCGCGCCATAGAGGAAGAGGGCGAGCAGCACCAAAATGAGCGTCGCCGCTATCCAGCGCCCCGGCCGGCGCAGCGGGACCGCCTCGATCAGGTCAGGTCCCGCCGCGGCGGCCGGTTTGTTGGATTCGCTCTGAGCGTCCGAGCTCATCGTCGGCTCGTTGTCAGCTCGTCGCGCCGTTGATCTGCGACGTCTTGATCTCGCCGGTCTGAACGCCCCACTTCTCGCAGATCTTTCCGTAGGTGCCGTCGTCGATCAGCGTCTGCAGCGACTTCTGCAGAGCCTGCGCGAGGGTCGAACCCTTCGCGACCGGCCAACCATAGGGCGCCGACTCGAAGACAGCGCCGGCCTGGGTGAGCTTGCCGGCGGCCTGCTTGATCGCGTAGGCCGTCACCGGGGAGTCGGCCGACATGGCGTCGACCTTGCCGAGCACGACCGCGTTGGTGGCGTCGTCCTGGCTGTCGAACTGCACCTTGATGATGGCCGGCTTACCGGCCGTCGTGCAGGCCTTGCTCTTGCCGGGGACGTCATCGGTGTCCTCGGTGGTGGTCGTCTGAACGGCGACCTTCAGCCCGCAGGCGTTGTTCGGGTCGACCGTCTTGCCGGCCGGGGCGGCCCAGAGGATGCCGGCGCTGAAGTAAGTGGCGAAGTCGACGGTCTGCTCGCGCTCCTTGGTGTCGGTGAACGACGACATGCCGACGTCGTAGGTGCCGGCCTGGACCGCCGGGATGATCTTGGAGAAGTCAGCCTCGGTGTATTGCGTCGTGAGCCCGAGGCCCTTGGCCACCGCGTCGAGCAGGTCGACGTCGAAGCCGACGATCTTTCCGCTGGAGTCCTTGTACTCATTCGGCGAGTAAGGGACGTTCACCCCGACGATCAGCTTGCCGGCCGTCTTGATCTTCGCCGGCAGCAGCGCGATCGCTGCGTCATTCGCCGAGACGGTGGCGCTGACCGACGCGCCGGTCGGGCCGGAAGTCTCCTTGTTGCTGGCACACGCGGAGAGACTGATAACCGCAGCCGCAACGGCTACTACGGCGGTGAGCTGGCGACGCATCAACACAAGAAATTCCTCCATGGAGATCTGTTTCAGATTGGACTTACGGAGAAACCTTAGGTCAACAATGTTCGGTCTGACCGTCCGGAAACGTAACCGTTACCGCTCCGCGACTGGCCCGCACTCTGAGTGAGACGCTCACTACGGAAGTGCAAGCTGGCTCTTGCCGAGGACGACGATGCCTCCCTCGGATACGTGGTACCGGTCGCGATCGTGACCTGGATCGACACCGATGTGCGCGCCGGCCGGGACGACCACGTCCTTGTCCAGAATCGCCCCGCGGACCACCGCGCCCCGCCCGATCTGGACCGAATCCATCAACACCGACCCCTCCACGTACGCGCCGGCCTCGATCCGAACGTTCGGGGAGACGACGCTGTGCCGCACCGTGGCGCCGGAGATGATGGAGCCGGAGCCGACGATCGACTCCTGGGCCAGGCCGCCTTCGACGAACTTGGCCGGCGGCAGCTGCGGGTGGTGGGTGTAGATCGGCCACAGCTGGTTGTAGAGGTTGAAGATCGGGTGGACGGCCACCAGATCCATGTGCGCGTCGTAGTAGGCGTCGAGCGTCCCGACGTCGCGCCAGTAGCCGTGATCGCGGTCCTCCGCACCCGGCACGTCGTTGTCGTGGAAGTCGTAGACGTAGGCCGCGTCGCGCTGCACCATCATCGGCATGATGTTGCCGCCCATGTCGTGCGCGGAGTCCTCGTCGGCGGCGTCGGCTCGCAGCACCTCGATCAGCGCGTCGGTGGTGAAGACGTAGTTGCCCATCGACGCGTACGCGACGTCAGGATTATCCGGAAGCCCCGGCGGGTCGGCCGGCTTCTCGATGAACTCGATGACCTTGCGATCCTCCGCCGCGTGGATGACGCCGAAGGCGCTCGCCTCGGAGCGGGGAACCCGGATTCCGGCCACCGTCGCGCCGGCACCGGTCTCGATGTGCTGGGCCACCATCTGACGCGGATCCATCCGATACACGTGGTCGGCGCCGAAGACCACGATGTAGTCGGGCTTGTCGTCGTAGATGAGGTTGAAGGACTGCAGGATGGCGTCGGCGCTGCCGGTGTACCAGCGCGGGCCCAGCCGCTGCTGAGCCGGAACCGGCGTTATGTAGTTGCCCAGCACGGTCGACATCCGCCAGGTCTGGGTGATGTGCCGATCCAGCGAATGCGACTTGTACTGGGTCAGCACGCAGATGCGCAGGTAACCGGCGTTGACCAGATTGGAGAGCACGAAGTCGATCAGCCGGTAATTTCCACCGAAGGGCACCGCCGGCTTGGCTCGGTCTGCAGTGAGTGGGTAGAGGCGCTTACCTTCTCCGCCAGCCAGCACCATGCCTAAAACGCGAGGTTCTCGAGCCATGGACTCACCCTAGCCGGTCGGTGACCAAGGACATAGAGCCCGCAGAGCGGCGCAATCGGCAGGTCTAGAGTCGGCCTCATGCGCGTCGGAATCCTGACCAAGGAGTACCCCCCAGAGGTATATGGCGGGGCCGGGGTGCACGTCGAGTTCCTGGTCAGCGAGCTGCGAAAGCTGATCGACGTCGACGTGCACTGCTTCGGAGCGGAGCGGGGCGAGCCGGGTGTGCGGGCCTACGCCACTCCGGGCGGCCTGGCCTCGGCCAACGCCGCGCTGCAGACACTCGGCGTCGACCTGGAGATCGCGGCTAACGTAGCCGGAGCTGACCTGCTGCACTCGCACACTTGGTACGCGAACCTGGCCGGGGTGCTGGGCGGGCAATTGAACGGCGTGCCCCACGTGCTCAGCGCGCACTCGCTGGAGCCGCAGCGTCCGTGGAAGGCTGAGCAACTCGGCGGGGGTTACCGGATCTCCTCCTGGGCCGAGCGGCAAGCCTACGAGAGCGCGGCCGCGATCATCGCCGTCAGCTCCGGAATGCGCAACGAAATTCTCAGCAGCTATCCCTTCGTCGACCCGGCCCGGGTGCACGTGATCTACAACGGAATCGACACCGGCCTCTACCGGCCGCGCACCGAGACCGATGTGCTCGAGGAGTTCGGCGTCGATCCGCAGCGCCCGTCGGCGATCTTCGTCGGACGGATCACCCGGCAGAAGGGGCTGGTTCATCTACTGGCCGCCGCCCGCGATTTCGACCCGTCCGTTCAGCTGATTCTCTGCGCTGGAGCACCGGACACCGACGAGATCGCCGCCGAGACGAAGGCTCTGGTCGACGAACTGCAGCGCACCCGGACCGGGGTGATCTGGATTCGCGACATGCTCCCCCGCCCCCAGGTGGTACAGCTGCTCACCCACGCCACCGTCTTCGTCTGCCCCTCGATCTACGAGCCGCTGGGGATCGTGAATCTCGAGGCGATGGCCTGCTCGACCGCCGTGGTGGCCAGCGACGTCGGCGGAATCCCGGAGGTTGTCAACGACGGCGAGACCGGGACGCTCGTGCACTACGACGTCGAGGCGCCAGCTGAGTTCGAGGCCGGGATCGCGGCGGCGGTGAACGCCGTGGTGGCCGACACGGCTCGGGCCGAGGCGTTCGGCGCGGCCGGCCGGCAGCGGGCGGTCGGGAAGTTCGGCTGGGCCGCCATCGCGGCCGAGACGGTCGAGCTCTACCGAGATCTGCTCGGCTAACCGCGCAGGCGCTTGTAGTCGGCCAGCGACACCGCCCGCTCCCGGGCGTGGTCGACGATCGGTGCCGGGTACCCCTCGGGCAGTCCCTGGGCCGACGCGCCGGGCTCGTGAATCTCGCGCGCCCCGAAGGAGCGCAGCTGCGGCACGTAGCGGCGAATGTAGTCGCCCTGCGGGTCGAAGCGACGCCCCTGGGTGGTCGGATTGAAGATCCGGAAGTAGGGCGAGGCATCGGTGCCACTCCCGGCCGTCCACTGCCATCCGTGCTGATTGCTGGCCAGGTCCCCGTCGATGAGGTGACGCATGAAGTGGCGGGCGCCTTCGGTCCATTCGATATGCAGGTCTTTCACCAGGAACGACGCGACGATCATCCGCACCCGGTTATGCATCCACCCCTCGGCCAGCAACTGGCGCATTCCGGCATCGACGATCGGGTAGCCGGTCCGACCCTGCTGCCACGCCGCCAGCGCGGTCGCGGCCGCCTTGCCGCGCCGGTAGGGCATCGCCGCCAACTCGGGCTGGAAGTACTCGCGCGCGCTCGCGGGCCAGAAGTGCAGCACGGAGGCGTAGAAGTCCCGCCAGGCCAGCTCCCGCCGGAATCGCTCCGCGCTGGTGGAGCGGCCCAGCCCCTGCAGCAGGGTGCGCGGATGGATGCTCCCGACGTGCAGGTGCGGCGACAGGTGCGAGGTGGCGTCCTGGTCGGGACGGTCGCGGGCGGTGTCGTAGTCCGCGAGTCGCTCGGCGGCGAAGTTGGCCCATGCCCGCACCGCGGCGGCCTCTCCGGCCGGTGGGAGGGTGAGGCCCGGGTCCAGCGGTGGATCGTCCGGGATGGCGACGCTTTTGATCGCCGGGGCCCAGTCGATGCCGGCCGCCTCCGTCTGGGCCGGCGCCGGCCAGCCGTGCTCGACCCAGCGCCGATAGAAGGCCGAGTAGACCTTGAACGGGCTGCCGTCGGCCTTCCTGACCCGCCCCGGTGTGACGCCGTACGGCGATCCGGTGCGGATCAACGGGATACCGCCCAGCGCTGCCTCGACCCGAGCGTCGCGGGCCGACCCGTAGGGCGCGTGGTCGGAGCTGACGTGGACCGCGACCGCGCCCACCTCACGAGCCACCTGCCCCACGACCTCGGCCGGTTCGCCGCGCCGCACCACCAGCTGCCCGCCGCGCTCACTCAGATCGGCCTGCAACGCCCGCAGCGTCTGGAGCAGAAAAGCTAACCGTGGGGCGCCGGCCGGCCGCAGCAGTGCGTCGTCCAGGACGAAGAGCGCGGTCACCGGCCCGTCCTGGGCGGCGGCCAGCAGTGCCGGATGGTCAGCCACCCGCAGATCGCGCCGAAACCACATCACCGAAGCCACATCCCGAGACTGCCCGGTGCGGCGTGGCCGGTAACGACCGGGTCAGCCGGCGGCCACCTGTCGGGTCGATTGACTCTGTGCTTAGCTGGATTCATGACTGGCAAAGAATCTGACGATCTCTACGCAGGCGGCTACGGCGGCGCGGAGCAGTTCGACCCCTCGGACACCCTCACCGGCGACAACACCGAGGATCCGTTGGACGCCGGCTACACCGTTCCGGACACCCAGCCGCTGGGAACCCGCTTCGGCACCACGGCTCGCGAGCAGGAGGCCGGCGAGACGCTGGACCAGCGACTCTCCGAGGAGGAGCCCGACATCGACGCCGACGACGTCGCCTTCACCGACGTCGAGGGGCGCACGGGTCGGTTGGTCGCCCCCGACGAGGGCAGCGGCTTCGACGACGAGTCCGATGCGATCGCCTACGACGTGGGACGGGCCGGCTCAGCCTCCAGCGCCGAAGAGGCGGCCATCCACATCATCAACGAGTAGCGGCTTCGTGCCGATTTGGGGAGTTAACTGCCCGGATTCCGGGAACTTAACTCCCCAAGTCGTGCCTCAGACCTGATCCTGGATCCAGCGGGCCAGCAACCGGGCGCCGAAGCCGGTCGACCCTTCGCTGACGTAGCCGGCGGCCTCAGCGGCCCGAGCCGGACCCGCGATATCCAGATGAGCCCAGGGCACGTCCCCGACGAAGTGCCGCAGGAAGAGGGCCGCGGTGATGCCGCCAGGTGCGCCGGGTGAGTTGTTGGCGTCGGCGATCGGCGAGTCCAGTAGCGACTCGTAATCACGGTTGAGCGGCATCCGCCACAGCGGCTCGTCGACCGTCTCGGCCGCCACGTCGAGGCGCTTGGCCAGGTCATCGTCGTCGGTGACGACGCCGGCGATCTGATCACCCAGCGCCATCTTCATCGCCCCGGTCAGCGTCGCGATATCCACCAGGACGGCCGGCTGGAGCTTGGCCACGGCGTAGGAGAGTGCGTCGGCCAGCACCAGACGCCCCTCGGCGTCGGTGTTGGTGATCTCCGAGGTTCGCCCGTTGTAGTGGCGCAGCACGTCACCCGGTCGCATCGCGTTCCCCGAGACTGAGTTCTCGGCCGCCGGCACCAGCGCGGTCACCCGGATCGGGAGCTGCAGCGACGCGACGACGTGCACCGCGGCCAGCACGGCCGCCCCACCGGCCATGTCGGTGTACATCGTCGTCATGCTGCTGCCCGGCTTCAGGTTGTAGCCGCCGGTGTCGAAGGTGATTCCCTTGCCGACGAGGACGATGTGCGGCTGCGCGGGGGCGCCCCGCGGACGCCACCCCGCCTCGATGAGGCGGGGTGGCGAGGCGGACCCCTGACCGACCCCGATGACCCCGCCGAAGCCCTGCTCGCGCAGCCAGGTGTCGTCGCGGACGGTGACCGCGACGCCGAGCCGCCCCAGCTCCTTCTCGGCCTGCGCGCCGAGCCAGGCCGGCGACTTCGTGTTGGTACGGGTGTTGGTGAGGTCACGGGCCCACAGCCCGGCGCGGGCGTAGTGGTTGGCGACGTCGAGGGAGGCCCCGCTGCCGGCGCCGAAGAGGGCGGCCCGCTGCAGCTGCGGCTCGTCCCGTTTGGTGGGCGATCCGAAGCGGTAGGCGCCCAGCTGCAGTCCCTCGGCGAAGGCGGCGGCCGCCTCGTCGTCGAGGCCGGCGAGCACGCAGCTGACCGCGGTCGAGGCGGCATTGCGGGCCACCGCCGCCCCGGCCAGTCGGGCCGCTCGGGTACCCCCGTCGGAGACCCCGACGAGCAGGATCCGGCGCGGCACCTCGGCGGGGCGCAGGAGTTCGGTGATCACACCGGCTTCGGCCAGCCCGGACGCGTCGCCTGATCCGGTGGTGGACTCTGGTCTGTGTTCGGCTGCGGATTCGGCGTCGGTCTCGGCGATGAAGACCCGCAGCAGGTCGCGGGTGCTGATCGGCAGTACCTGGGTCGAGACCAGGTCCTCCCCGGCGACGTCGAATCCGAGGCCGGCGTAGGAGACAACGACCGCGACCACGTCCGCCGGCGTACGGCGGTCACCCAGACGAATATCGATCACGGGAGTCTCCAATGTATTCGGCTAACACTTCCAGCCAGTGGCCGGTGCGAAGATTTGGGGCGAACACTAGATTTGGGGCGAACACTACGGGGTGTAAAAGCGCTCAGCGGGGCGTAAAAGCACTCAGCCCCAGACGCTGCGTGCTCTCGCACGCCGTGTCTGGGGCCGGATCGTTTACTCGCGACGATCAGCTGACAACAGTCTGCAATGCCTCTCCGAGCGCGGTTGCCTCGGCTGGCGTCATCTCCACCACGAGCCGCCCGCCACCTTCCAGCGGAACGCGCATCACGATGCCACGCCCCTCCTTGGTGACCTCGAGCGGTCCGTCGCCGGTCCGGGGTTTCATGGCCGCCATTGCTGCCTCCTGTCGATGGGCACCGCGGTGCCCCTCCTGAACGAAATAATTGCCCGGCTGGTCACAGTCGGGCAAGGACTGCCGTCCATTGTCCCGCATCACGGCGGTAACCCAAAAATCAGGGTCCAACTATTTCAAAACGGCCCGCCAGCAGGTGACGATGTGGTCATTCACAATCCCGCCCGCCTGCATCAGCGCATACGCGGTGGTGGGTCCGACGAAGCGGAAGCCGCGCCGCTTCAGGTCCTTCGCCAGCGCGGTCGACTCGGCCGTGATCGCCGGTGTGTCGGCCCAACTCGTCGGGCTCTCATGCCGGGCCGGAGCGAAGGACCAGAGGAGGTCGTCGAGTCCTTCAGGCACGGCGTCGCGCACCCGTCGGGCGTTGTTGATGACGGCCAGGATCTTGGCCCGGTTGCGGATGATGGCGGCATCGGCCAGCAGCCGCTGCACATCGCTGTCGCCGAAGGCGGCCACCGTGTCGACCTCGAAGTTGCCGAAGGCCGACCGAAACGCCGGGCGGCGACGCAGAATGGTCAGCCAGGAGAGGCCGGATTGAAACCCCTCCAGCGCGATCCGTTCGAAGAGGTTCCGCTCACCGTGCAGCGGCCGGCCCCATTCGTCGTCGTGGTAGCTGAGGTACTCCGGGGCCGAGGTTGCCCACTCACAGCGGAGGAGTTCCTCACTCATCAGCCGGCGGCGCCGGATCAGGCGTCGCTGACGCAGGCTCCGACGGCACGGTCTGCGATAGCGCGGCCTCGGACACCGCTGTTGGCGCGCCGCTCAACTGGCCGCTCAACTGGCCGCGCAGCCAAGCCAGCTCCTGGTCGCGGGCCAGGAGCTCGTTGGAGAGCCGGTCCAGCAGCCGATCGGTCTCCGCGAAGCGGTAGCCGCGCAGGGCCACCGGCAGCCGTACGGTGGCGACGTCGGAGGCGCTGAGCAGGCTGTCCGGCAGTTGCTGCGGAAGCGCCTCATCGGTGGCGACGGGCGCGATCCGGGTGCCGGCTGGGAGCAGATAGACGGCGATCAGGAAGAGGATGCCGACCGCCACGACGGCGAGTAGTCCATAGAGCAGCAGCGACAGCACCCCACGATGGTGGCACAGGTGCCTCAGCCGTTACAGCGGCCGCCTCAGTCGACGCCCTCGATGAGGGCGAAGGCGTCGGCCACCGACTTGACCCGCCAGAGCGAATCGAGGGCGCTCGGCCGGATGAAGCCCCGCCCGATCAGCTCATCGAGGTAGCGCCACAGCGGCGCGTAGAAGTCGTCCGGATCGAGCACGAGCACCGGTTTCGCGTGCATTCCGAGGGAGCGGGCGGTCCACACCTCGAAGAGCTCCTCAAAGGTGCCGATCCCGCCGGGGAGGGCGATGAAGGCATCGGAGCGCTCATCCATCAGCTGCTTCCGCTCACGCATCGTGTTCACCACGATGAGCTCGTCGGCGTCGGTGTCACCGACCTCATAGCCGAGCAGATGCTGCGGGATCACTCCGACGGTGTGCGCCCCGCCGACCCGGGCGGCACGAGCGACCGCACCCATCATCGACACTCGCCCGCCTCCGGAGACGAGCGAATGGCCGCCGGCGGCCAGCCTGGTTCCGACGTCGCCGGCCAGCGCGACGTAACTGGGGTCGATCAGCTCGGAGGAGGCGCAGTAGACGCAGATCGAGGCCACTACCCGCGGTTCCCGACGCTGGGGTCGTCGACGACGAGGTCGGACTGGAAGGCCGGGTTGGTCCGCGCCCCGAGGGCGTTCCCCTCGTGCGAGCGGGTCTCCAGATCCTCCTGGGGTGAACCACGCCGCTCGGACTCCACTATGTGCGCCACCGCCTCGTCCACGTCGTCGGTGAGCATCATCAGGTCAAGGTCGACCGGGCTGACCGCGCCCGCCGGCAGCATGGTGTCGCGGATCCAGTTCAGCAGCCCCGACCAGTACGCCACACCCAGCAGAACCACCGGGAAACGGGTCACTTTCTTCGTCTGCACCAGCGTCAGGGCCTCGAAGAGCTCGTCGAGGGTGCCGAAGCCGCCCGGGAGGATGACGAACCCCTGGGCGTACTTCACGAACATCGTCTTGCGGGCGAAGAAGTAGCGGAAGTTGATGCCGACGTCGACGAACTCGTTCAGACGCTGCTCGAAGGGCAGCTCGATGCCGAGACCGACCGAGACGCCACCCGCCTCGCAGGCACCCTTGTTGGCCGCCTCCATCGCCCCCGGTCCGCCCCCGGTGATAACCGCATAACCGGCCCGGGCCAGCGCGGCGCCGAGTTTCACCCCGGTCTCGTACTCGGGTGTGTCCTCATGGGTGCGGGCCGAGCCGAAGACCGTGATCGCCCGCGGCAGCTCGGCCAGCAGGCCAAACCCTTCAACAAACTCCGCCTGAATCCGCAGTACGCGCCACGGATCGGTATGCACCCAGTCCGACGGCCCGCGGGCGTCGAGCAGGCGTTGATCGGTGGTGGTGCTCGATCGCTGGCTGACCTGGGCCCGCCGCAGCGTCACCGGACCCCGTTGACGTTCGGTCGGGTCACTGAGCTGGGCATCGGTCGGCGGGGTCAGCGGTTCACTGCGCGAGAAGCTCTCCGTCATAGCGCAGACGCTAGTCCGCCGCCACGATCTCGCATCTCAACACCTCACCGGCCGGTCGTTGACGGAGTCAACCGTCGGCATCGTTGACGGAGTCAACCGGGGGCCGGCTCTCGCGGCGCGTCGACTCAGTCGCTCAGGAACGCGACGAGTGCGACCTCGGCCGCGAGGATGTTGGAGACCGTCACGTACTCGTCGCGGGTGTGGGCGACATTGGGGTCACCAGGACCGAAGTTCACCGCCGCGATGCCCAGCTCGCCGAAGCGGGCGACGTCGGTCCACCCGAGTTTGGCGGCCGGTTCACCGCCGACCGAGGTCACCAGCCGCTGGGCGACGGGTGCATCCAGGCCGGGACGGGCAGCGGGCGCCGAGTCGATGATCTCGACCGGGTAGTCGGCGAAGAGGTCACGTACGTGGGCCGCCGCCTGGGCCTCGGTGAGATCGGGGGCGAAGCGGTAGTTGACGGTGATCGTGCACTCGTCCGGGATGACGTTTCCGGCGATGCCGCCAGTGATGAAGACCGCGTTGAGTCCCTCGCGGTACGTGAGGCCCTCGACGTCGACGACACGGGCCTGGTAGGCGTCGAGGCGAGCCAACACCGGAGCGGCGGCTTGAATGGCGTTCACCCCGAGCCAGGAGCGAGCACTGTGGGCCCGCTGCCCGGCGAGGGTGATCCGGGCCCGCAGCGTCCCCTGGCAGCCGCCCTCGACCACGCCGTTGGTCCCCTCCAGCAGCACGGCCAGGTCGCCGCTCAAGGCCTGCGGGCGCTCCCGGGCGATTCTTCCAAGCCCGTTGCGGGATGCGTCGACCTCTTCGCAGTCGTAGAAGACCCAGGTGAGGTCAGACGTCGGTTCCAGCTCCCCCGCGCCGACCAGCTGGGCGATCCGCAGCTGCACGGCCACCCCCGACTTCATGTCGGTGGCTCCGCAGCCGTAGAGACGCCCGTCCCGGAGCTGGGACGGCAGGTTCTCCGCGATCGGCACGGTGTCCAGGTGGCCGGCCAGCACGACCCGCTGGGGCCGGCCCAGCTCGGTCCGCGCGATCACGACATTGCCGTCCCGCTCGACGGCGATCCGGCCGGCGAGGGCGCCACAGTCACGCAGTGCCGCCTCGACCAGGTCGGTGATCAGTTTCTCGTCGCCGGAGACCGACTCGATATCGACCAGCTGCGCGGTGAGCACCGCCGCGTCGACCGTGAGGTCGAGCGGGGCGGTGGTGGTGGCGGCCGTGGTTGGCGATGCGGCGTCCGGCATGGTTGTTCAGGCTACGCTGTGCCACGCCGACGGCACTCTGTGCGGATCGCTAGGGTTGTCGTCGTGACGACATGCATCGAGACCGGCTCATGACCGCCGGCAACGCTCCCCGCCTGGCCGCCGGGGTTGGCCTGGCCACCATCCTCACCAACACCGGTCAGATCCTGGACACCTGGTACCCGGCTCCGCATCTGGGGCCGGCCGCTGCCGGGGGCGCCGTCCCGCACGAGCTCGCGCCGCTCACCGGGTCCGGCCAGCACGGGCTGGCCCGCGGCGTGCGGGTCGAGGTGGTGGAGCGGGAGATCGACCTGGACGCCGCTCCCGTCGATGTCCCTGACGCCTACCTTCGTCTGCACCTGCTGAGCCACCGCCTGGTTCAGCCGCATGGCCTCAACCTCGATGGGCTGCTGGGCATCCTGCCCAACAACGTGTGGACGTCCTACGGTCCCTGTGCCGTCGCCGGCTTCGAGCAGACCCGCATCGCGCTACGCCACTACGGCCCGGTGCAGGTGCTCGGCGTCGACAAGTTCCCGCGGATGGTGGACTACGTGGTGCCGACCGGCGTCCGGATCGCCGACGCCGACCGGGTCCGGCTCGGTGCACACCTGGCCGAGGGCACCACCGTCATGCACGAAGGCTTCATCAACTTCAATGCCGGCACCCTCGGCGCATCGATGGTCGAGGGGCGGATCTCGGCCGGCGTGGTGGTCGACGACGGCTCGGACATCGGCGGTGGCGCTTCGATCATGGGCACCCTCTCCGGGGGCGGCAAGCACACCATCCGGGTCGGCCAGCGCAGCCTCATCGGCGCCAACGCGGGCGTCGGCATCTCCCTGGGGGATGACTGCATCGTCGAGGCCGGTTGCTACATCACCGCGGGTTCCAAGATCACCCTGGCCGACGGCACCGTGGTCAAGGCAGCCGAGCTCTCCGGCCAGAACGGACTGCAGTTCTGGCGCAACAGCGTCACCGGCGCTCTGGAGGCGCGCGTTCGCGCGGGGAAGGCGTTCGAGTTGAATGCCGCCCTGCACTCCAACGCGTGAGCGCAGATGGCAGGTAGTTCTCGCACGGCGGGTTCAGCTGCGGGACGGGGCCGCGCGCTCGGCGCGAGCGTCCTGGTCATAGTGGTGGTCGTGCTGCTGCTGTTCTTCGGCGTGCGCGCGCTCTACCGGTCAGCGACGACACATTTCCGGGCTGACCAGTGCACCGTCGGCGACTACACGATCGACCCCGATCAGGCCGCCGTCGCCGCCCAGATGGTCGGGGTGACGGTGACGCGGGCGCTTCCGGAGCGCGCCGCCGTACTCTCTCTGGCGGCCGGGTTGCAGGAGAGCAAGTTGCGCAACCTGGCCGGTGGAGACCGCGATTCGGTGGGTGTGCTCCAGCAGCGCCCCTCTCAGGGGTGGGGGACGCCGGCCCAGATCGCCAACGTCAGCTACGCCACCGGCAAGTTCCTGGACGCGCTGGTCAAGGTGGAGAACTGGGCCACCGGCCCGCTGGCCGACACCATCCAGGCCGTCCAGATCTCGGCCGACGGCACCGCCTACGCCCAGCACGAACCGGAGGCTCAGGCGCTGGCCGACGCGCTCACCGGAAAGACCCCAGCGGGTATCTCGTGCACCTTCGACAAACCGAACGCGATCTCGCCGCCGGCCACCGTGGTCGCCGAGCTGAAGCGGGACCTTCCGGTACAGGCGCCCGTGGTCAGCGGTTCGACGATCACCGTGCCCGGAGCCGGCTGGACGACGGCCGCCTGGTTCGTGGCGAACGCACAGCGGCTGGGGATCTCGTCAGTGGCCTACGCCGGCAAACGCTGGACTCCGTCGAAGGGTTGGCGCAACGACTCATCGGCCGGCTCCACGGCGGTCACCGCCACCCTGGACACCTAGCGCAGTCCGAGCTACTCGCCCTGCGGCGGTAGCGCCTTGATGAATGACGGATCGGCCTCGGTCTTACCGACCTTGGATGCCCCGCCCGGCGATCCCAGCTCGTCGAAGAAGTCGACGTTGGCCTGGGTGTAGTCACGCCACTTGTCCGGCAGATCGTCCTCGTAGAAGATCGCCTCCACCGGGCAGACCGGCTCACAGGCACCGCAGTCGACGCACTCGTCGGGGTGGATGTACAGCATCCGGCCGCCTTCGTAGATGCAGTCCACGGGGCACTCTTCGATGCATGCCTTGTCGAGAACATCGACGCACGGCTCGGCGATCACATAAGTCACTGCTGGTCCTCCGGCAAGAATGTCAGGGATGCGAAACGTTGAACCTTAGTAGTATGCCGCCTGTGATCAGCAACAGTTGGATTGGGCGGCGAATCGTCGTCCGCCGGGTGGTCGGGCGCGGCGACGACGGACGGATTCTCTTCGGCGACGTGGTCGGTGACCTACTCACGGTAACCGCCACAACGGCCCGAATAGAGTCGCGGTCAGGCCCGGTCGAGGTCGACCTCAGTCACGTCGCGACGGCCAAGGTGGTGGAGGCCTCGGCGGCGCAGGTGCTGGCCCTGGAGGAGGTCTGTCTGCGCGGCTGGCGACCTGAGGAGTACGCCGAGCTCGGCGGCTGGATACTTCGGGCCAATGACGGCTTCACGATGCGGGCCAACACGGTGCTGCCACTGAAGCCGCCGGGCATCCCGGTCGTCGAGGCGATCTCGCAGGCCCGCGAGTGGTACGCCAAGCGCGGCCTCCCGCTGGCTTTCAGCGTCCCCACCGAGGCGCGCCGGCTACTCGACGCCGAACTGCAGGAGCTGGGTTGGGAGCCCTCGCTGGACGTGCACGTCATGACCGCCCGCCTGGACGTGCTGCCGGTCGCCGATGCCCGCTTCGACATCGAGGTGGAGCTGGGCAGCAGGGCCTCCGCGGAGTGGTGCACGCTCTACAAGGCCGGCGGGATGCCGGCCGGCGGCGTTGAACTGCTGAACCGTCACGACCGGGCCATCTTCGCGCAGGTGCGTCAGGAGGGGCAGCTGGTGGCCATCGGACGCGGCGTCGTCGACGACGGCTGGCTCGGGATCGGCGCCGTCGAGGTGGCCCCGTCGGCCCGGCGGCGCGGCCTGGCGACATCGGTGATGAGCGCCCTGTCGAACTGGGGCCGCGGTAACGGCGCCACCCGCAGCTACCTGCAGGTCATGAGCGACAACGATCCGGCCGTGACGCTGTACCGCAGACTCGGCTACTGGGTGCACCACGACTACCGCTACCGCAGCGACCCGGAGCCGACGATTCGGCCGAGCCACCAGCACTCCGGGGCGGACGCCAACTGCTGACCGACGGGCTGGGCGTCAGTCGCGGGTGGAGCGCTTCTCGGTGCGGGTCACGGTGAGCACTCCGGCCGTCAGCCCACTGAGCATGAGCACGATGGAGACGACGCCGAGCGCGCCGCTGCCCGGGAGCAGTACGTCGCCGCCGGGGCCGGTCTGGCTGGCCCGCAGCACGACGAGGATCCACACCACGACCGGTAGCGCGGCCGCCACCACGGAGTTCACCGTCCGGCGCGCCAGAATGGGCAGCCCGATGTTGCTGGCCACGGCCAAGAGGATGGTGATCGGGAAGATGGTTGCACCGATATACAGCGGCACGAGGAGGACCTCGATGAGGGCCGTGGTCGCGGCCGCGATCACGATCAGCACCAGCCCGACCGTGACCTGAAGCCGGATCAGGGCCGGGGAGGGCTCGGTGGCCGCCACATCGTCGGCGGCGACTGGGTCCGCCGGCGATGACGGGGACTTCCGCCCGGAACTGGCCGGCGACCGCGGCGCCGAACTGGCGGCCGATGGCGCGGGCATCTACTCGATCCCGCTGAAGAGATCACTCTCGTGGCCGGCATCGCCCAGCTCACCGAGCCGACCGCGGACGAGCTGGTAGTACTCGACACCCATCGCCTGCATCCCAACGCTGTTGGAGAGCGCGAAGAATGGACCGTCGACGGTGATCTGGGTGGCATGGGCGCGCATGGCGTCCATCTTCGCCTCCCCGAAGTCGTTGGCCGCGATGGCGGTGGTGACGTCTGAGTCCGGTGTGCCCATGGGCAGGTCGTCGACACTGTCGACGCCGAAGAAATTGGTGCCGGCCGCCTTGAGGGCATCGATCCCCTGCTGCAGCACCGACTTCGGAAGCACCGACCAGTAGAGCTTGCTCACCTGCCACACGGGCGCCTCGACGTCGGGCCAACTCGGGTCGGCCGCGGCCTCGAAGGCGGCCATCGCGACCCGGTGGGCCATGATGTGGTCGGGGTGGCCGTAGCCGCCGTTCGGGTCGTAGGTGACCAGGACCTGCGGGCGAACCTCACGGATCACCTGCACCGCCGCGGTGACGGCAGCCGCGAAGACCTCGGGATCCTTCTCAGCCCGCCAGAAGGCCCGCGGCTTGTCGTTGGCCGGTGTGCCCATCATGCCGCTGTCACGGAAGCGTCCGGGCCCGCCGAGGAAGCGGTGATCGGTGACCCCGAGCGGTTTCATCGCCTCGGCCAGTTCGGTGATCCGCAGGCCGCCGAGCTGATCGGCCTGGTCGGCCGCCAGCTGGGCGAGTTCAGGCACCAGCACCTCGCCCTCCTCACCGAGGGTGCAGGTGATCAGCGTGACCCCGGCGCCACGGGCGACGTAATACGCCATGGTGGCGCCGGTGCCGATCGTCTCGTCGTCAGGGTGAGCATGGACGAGCAGAACTCGCTGAGGGGTCTCTACGCTGGTTGCGGTCACAGTTACAGGACTTTACCGACTCCCACCGACACCGCGGCGCCGAGTGAACCACCTCGCAGACCGCTCGACCCGTCAGTCCGACCGGCGCTCAGGCGTCGATCAGCGGTGACGACGGCGCCGGCGGGTCGGCCTCGGTGGCCGGGGCCAGGTCCGGTCGGGCCTCCGGGTAGTGACAGGCGGCCAGATGCCCGGGCGACTTCAGCTCCAGCAGCGGCACCGTCACCCGGCAGTTCTCCTTCTCGCTCTCCCCGAGCACGTCGCGATACTTCGGGCAACGGGTGTGGAAGACGCAGCCCGGCGGCGGGTTGTTCGGGCTGGGGAGGTCACCAGTGAGCAGCACCTTCGAGCGGGCGGTGCGCTGGGCCGGATCGGGCACCGGCACGGCCGACATCAGCGCGTGCGTATACGGATGAATCGGCTTGCTGTACAGCGTCTCCCGATCGGTGAGCTCCATCATCTTGCCGAGGTACATGACGGCCACACGGTCGGAGATGTGCCGCACCACCGATAGATCGTGCGCGATGAAGACGTAGGCGATGCCGTACTCGTTCTGCAGGTCTTCGAGCAGGTTCACCACCTGCGCCTGGATCGAGACGTCCAGCGCCGACACCGGCTCGTCGCAGACGATGAGCTTGGGCTTGAGTGCGATCGCCCGGGCGATACCGATGCGCTGACGCTGACCGCCGGAGAACTCATGCGGATAGCGGTTGTAATGCTCGGGATTCAGCCCGACGCGTGCCATCAGCGACTGCACCTCTTTGCGGACCCCGCCGGCCGGCTTGACCTTCTGGATCTCAAACGGTGCGGCGATGATGGAGCCGACCGGGTGACGCGGGTTAAGCGAACCGATCGGGTCCTGGAAGACCATCTGCAGTTCCCGGCGCAGATGCCGTAGCCGATTCCCGTCGGCGTGCGTGATGTCCTCGCCGTCGATCTTGATCGAACCACCGGTCGGTTCGATGAGGCGCAGCAGCGTCCGACCGGCGGTCGACTTCCCGCACCCCGACTCACCGACCAGGCCGAGAGTCTCCTGTCGACCGAGCGTGAAGGAGATGCCATCGACCGCCCGTACCGGCGGTGCGCTGTGGCGGATCAAGGTCTGCGTGTACTGGGGGAAGTACTTCTGCAGATTCGCCACCTCCAGCAGCGGCGTCGGCGGAGTGACGAAACTACTCGCACTCGGTTCGGCAACTGCCGTCATTAGATCTCCTCCTGCACGACGCCGGATCTGCGCTTCGCCTCGGCTCGCTGGTCGGCGTCGAGGAAGCACCGGGCATGGTGATTCGGTCCGACGTCGTAGAGCCCGGGAACTTCGGTTTTACAACGGTCGCCACCGACGATGTCGGTGAAGGTGCAGCGCGGGTGGAAGGAGCAGCCGCTCGGAAGATTGATCAGTGACGGCGGGCTGCCGGGAATGGGGTCGAGGCGGTCGGCCCGATCGCGGTCCATCCGGGGCATCGAGTTCAACAGCCCCCACGTGTAGGGGTGCGAAGCGTCGTAGAAGACGTCGGTCGAGGAGCCGTCCTCCACCGCCTTACCGCCGTACATCACCATCACGTCGTCCGCGATATCGGCAACCACCCCTAAATCATGGGTGATCATGATGATCGCCGACCCGAAGTCACGCTGCAAGTCCTTCATCAGATCCAGGATCTGCGCCTGCACCGTCACGTCCAGGGCGGTGGTCGGCTCGTCGGCGATGAGCAGGGCCGGGTCGTTCACCAGCGCCATCGCGATCATCACGCGCTGCCGCATACCGCCGGAGAACTCGTGAGGGTACTGATCGACCCGGCGGGCGGCGTTGGGGATTCCGACGCGGTCGAGCATCGCGATCGTGCGCTCGCGAGCCTTCTTCTTCGAAGCCTTGTTGTGAACCAGATAGGCCTCGCTGATCTGGTTCCCGACCGAGTAGTACGGGTGCAGCGCCGAGAGCGGGTCCTGGAAAATCATGGCCATCTTCGACCCGCGCAGCTTGCGGACCATGTCGTCGCTGGCGCCCAGCAGCTCGTCGCCGTCGAGCATCACCTGGCCTTCGAGTTTGGCCCGGGTGTTGCGGTGCAGCCCCATGACCGCCTGCATCGTGACCGACTTACCCGATCCGGATTCGCCAACGATGGCCAGGGTCTTTCCGCGTTCGACCGAGAAGTTGACCCCGTCGACGGACTTCACCAGTCCGTCGTCGGTCGGGAAGTGCACCTTCAGATCGGAGACGGCCAGGAAGGGTTGCTTCTCAGTGGCCGAGGACGATTCGACTTCGGTAACCGTGACTGTCATGCCAACTCCTCTCAGTACCGCACGCGCGGATCGATGACCGCGTAGAGCAGGTCGACGATCAGGTTGGCGACGATCACGAAGACCGCCGACAGCAGGACGATGACCACCAGGGTCGGCAGATCGAAGACCTGTACCGACTGTACGGTCGCCAGTCCGAGTCCCTGGAAGTTGAAGACGGTCTCGGTGATGGGAACACCGGCCAGCAACGCCCCCAGGTCCAGGCCACTGATGGTGACGATCGGGGTGAGCGCGGCCCGCAGCGTGTGCTTGAAGACGACGGTGCGCTCCGGCAGGCCCTTGGAGCGGGCCGTGCGCAGGTAGTCCTCATTCATCGTCTCGAGCATGTAGGTACGGGTGAGCCGGATGTAGGCCGCCGCGTAGACCAGCGCCAGGGTGAGACACGGCAGGATCAGGTTGTAGGCCCAGGAGCCGATGCTCTCCGACGGACTGACATACGACGGCACCTGCAGCCAGCCCAATTGGAATACCACCACCTCCAAGAGCAACAAGGAGATGAAGAAGGTCGGGAATGAATAGAAAACCAACGCTCCCGCGACGATCGCTCTATCCAAGAATCTCCCTCGGAAGAGCGCTGCGACAATTCCCAGCAACACCCCGCTGAAGATCCAGATGAGGAAGCCGCCGATCACGATCGAGGCGGTGACCGGGACCTTCGGCTTGAGGTAGGTCCAGATCTCCTCGTTGCGGTAGGGCGAGTAGCCCAGGCACGGCGCCGCACAGGTGGTCACCAGGTCGGGGCGAGCCTTCTGCAGCTCTTCGTCGGCCGGGAACTTGCGCTCGTGAAACAAGCCGCCGACGAACTCGACGTACTGGGTCCGGAGCGGCTGGTCGTAGCCAAGAAACTTTCGATTCTGTTCGATACCGGCTGGTGTGCAGTTCTTGCCACACGTCAATCGAGCCGGATCAGTCGGCGTCGCGAAGAAGATCAGGTACGTCACCATGCTCATCACGATGAGCAGCAGCACGGCACCGATCAAGCGCCTAACCGTATAAAAGAACACCTTCGCCCCTAGCTGAGATGAGTAACCCGCTCCCGCAAGCTATCCGATTTAGGCGGACCGGGAACGTGGGTGAGAAGTCGCCTTCCCACCCACGTTCCCAGTCTTAGTGCCTAGTACAACTCAGTACTGCTCAGTTAGGAAGCTGCCCCGAGCAGACCGAGATCCGGGTAGCCGTTGCTGGCATTGGTTTCGGCGTAGTTGGTGACGCCGGAACCGTGCAGGCGGAGGAACTTCTCGATGTCCAGACCGATGTAGGCGGTCTCCTTCGCCAGCGACTCCGAGAGGTCACCCCAGTCAGCGTTCCGCTTCGTAGCATCCGGCTCGGCGTAGGCCGCGTCGATTGCTGCGTTGGTGGTCGAACTCTGGTAGTAACCGTAGTCCTGACCGTTCGAGGCCGCCGAGAGGTTGACCCGGCTGTCGAACAGCGGCGGGATGACCGTCGAGGCGTTCGGCCAGTCAGCACCCCAGCCGGCCCAGGTGAGGTCGTACTTCGAGGCGTTGCTCGGGTTCTGGATCACGTCGTAGTACGTGTCCGAGAGGCCCTCGAGCGTGACCGTGAAGCCGGCCTTGTCCAGTGCGGCCTTCAGCGACGAAGCCTGAGCGTCCGTCGTCGGCGTGCCACCGCTGTAGGTGAAGTGGATCGGGTACGGCATCGGGACACCAGCCTGGGTCAGCAGCGCCTTGGCCTTGGCCGCGTCACCACTGTCCGGGGCACCGAAGACGTTGTCGAACTGCTTGTAGCCATCGACACCCGGCAGGATGATGCTGTTAGCCGGGCTGGCGAGCTCGGAGCCACCGTAAGCGGTGATCCAGCTCGTCTTGTCGACCGCGACGGCGAGCGCCTGGCGCACCAACGGGTTCGTCAGCTTCTTGAAGTTCGGAAGCAGGTAGTCGACGAACGGCGTGTTCGGGTTGGTCGCGCGGGACTTCTGCGCGACGACGCGGGCCGCGTAGGCCGGCGGGGCCGAGCGGTCGGTGACCGCGTACTTGTCCGGTCCGGAGTCGGCGAGCAGGCGGTCGAAGACCGTCTCCACAGCGATTCCCTCTTCCCAGACGAACTTGTCCGGAAGCGCCTTGCGGATAGCGGTGTTATCCGTCTTCGGGTCGTAGTTGGGGTTACGGACGAAGGTGCCGCCCTTGCCCTCCTGCCACGTTCCCTGCAGCTCGTACGGGCCACTGGAGAAGACGGAGTAGTTGGACTTCGCGCCCTTGTCCTGTGAGGCCTTGTACGGGCCGAAGGCGGCCAGTGCGCCGGAGACCGCGTAGTTGAAGTCACCGACCGGCTTCTTCAGGTTGAAGGTGATCGTGTTACCCGTGCAGGTGACGGCCTTGTCGAAGAGCGCCTGGCCCTTCTTCGTGTACGGGCCGCTGTACTGCGACGAGCCGTCAGCGTTGGACGGGATGTCCAGGAACTGAATGGCGTAGTTCGGGCCACCGGTGATGACGTCGGTCGCGAAGGTGCGCGAGACGCCGTACTTGACGTCGTCACACGTGATCGCCGATCCGTCCTGCCACTTCACGCCGTCCTTCAGCGTGAACTTCCAGGTCTTGTTGCCGTTGCTGACCTGTCCGGTGTCGGTGGCGAGGTCCGGAACAACCTTGTTGTTGGGGTCGAGCATGGTGAGCGTGCGGTAGAACAGCCGGGAGGCATCCGCGAGGTCGCGCCCGATGTACATGCGCTGGGGGTCCCAGTGCTCGACGTTGCGCTTGGTGAGGTAGTAGATCGTCCCGCCGGTCTTCGCCGATGACGCCGATGACGTGCTCGACGACGAAGAACTCTTGGACGAGCTACACGCCGTCACCGTGAGCGCGAGCGAAACACCGACCGCGACTATCGCGGTCCGCTTCCTGTTGGTGGCCATGCAACCTTCCTCTGTTTTCTCGAGTGCCCACTTGGCACGCGTTGCTGCGGGACGAATTGCCCGCAAACTGTTTTCTATCGCGAGGACTTGGGGTCCAATGCGTCTCTGAGGCCGTCGCCGAAAAGGTTGAACGCCAACACAATGACGACAAGCACAGTGCCCGGAATATAGAAGAACGCGGGGTCCGCGTCGTAGTACGAGACGGAGTTGTTCAAGATGCTGCCGAGGCTCGGCGTCGGCGGCTGGATACCCACACCCAGGAAGGAGAGGGCCGCCTCGGCCGCGATGTTCAGCGGCAGGGTGAGCGAGACGAACACGATGATCGGCGCCCAGAGGTTGGGCACCAGCTCCTTCATCCAGATGCGCCGGCGGCTCGCGCCCAGGCTGCGGGATGCCTCGACGAACTCCCGGTTTCGCATGCTCAGCACCTGGCCGCGGATGATTCGCGCGATGTAGGGCCAGCCGAAGAAGCCGAGTACAAAGATCAGGTACGCGACGTCGGTGGCGGTGCCGGACGGGACGCCCATCTGGGTGATGCGAGGCTTAAGCACCGGCGAGAGGGCCAGCAGCATCAGCGTCTGCGGGAAGCAGAGAACCAGTTCCATCGTGCGGCCGATGATGAAGTCGGTGGCCTTCCCCATGTAGCCGGAGATGATGCCGAGCACCACGCCGATGACCAGGCTGAAGAGCGTCGCCAGGGTGGCGATGAAGAGTGAGAGGCTCACGCCGGTGAGGACGCGCGAGAAGACGTCACGCCCGGTACCGGGTTCCACGCCGAACGGGTGGGCGAGTGAGATACCGCCCCAGGTGCCGAGGGGCAGCGAGCCGAGTCCGCCGACGAGCTCGTTGTGGAAGGTGTACGGATCAGTGACTCCCAGCGCGTTCAGGAACGGCGCGGCGACGGCCAGCACGATCGTGAAGATGACCACGCCCAGCGCGATCATCGTCACCGTGTCGTGGCGCAGACGCGACATCGCGATCTGCCAGGGCGAGCGACCGACGATCCCATCGCCCTCTACCTCGATGAGTCCTTCAAAATCGACGTCTGACTCGAGGCTCTCCAGCGGCACCGACATAGATGCACTGACTCCTTCACTTCTGGCGGCCAGAACTCGTGCGCCGCACGCCAAAGGGTGCCGAGAAGACAGAACCGGACCTCGGTCAGACCTACGTCAAACCCGGGTCCGATCCCCGTCGTCTCGCTATCGCAACAGCACCGTCAAGCAAAAATCGCTTGACTTGGTAACACCCGTATCTGAGTCCACCATATGCGCATCTTAGGAAGAGGATGGCGGCAGGCGTCAAGAGTTGCCGATTCGTAACCAGCGCATTGGCATCTTCTCAGCCAGGCTCAGCAAGTGTCATTAGCCAGCAGGGTGAAGAAATATCGGGGCCAGAAGCACCCGCGTTACCTCACGTTGATCTGGGCGAAACCGGTCTGCGATCTGCCATGAACGGAAAGCGGCTCCGAACCTCGGCGACCTGCCCACCGGTCACCTCGGCGATGAGAACGGTTTCGATGTGGGCGGCCTCGGTAAGCCGCTGACCCAGTGGATCGATGATCGCGCTATCTCCGACGTGGTCGTCCTTGCCGGCCCGGCCCACGCGATTTACCCCGAGAATATAAGCCTGATTCTCGATGGCACGAGCCTGCAGCAGGGCCCGCCAATGCTCGCGCCGCACCGCCGGCCAGTTCGCGACGACTACGTAGAGATCGGTCTGGGCGGCCACCTGCCAGAACTCGTCGGCGAACCTGAGGTCGTAACAGACGAAGAGACTCACCCGCAGACCTTCGACGTTCACGGTGCAGAACTGCGTGCCGGCGGCGTAGTGCTTGTCCTCGCCGGCATAGCTGAACGGGTGAATCTTTATGTAACGATGGGTACTTCCATCCGGTGCAGCGAGGACCGCCACGTTGCGGGCTCGCCCGTCCTCGCCGCGCTGGGCGATCGAGCCGACGACCCAGACGCCGTGTTCGCGAGCCTGGTCGAGCAGGAACTGCTCGTTCGGGCCGCCTTGGTCCTCGGCGACTCGATCGGGATCCATCGAGAAGCCGGTCGCGTACATCTCCGTGAGCGCGATGAGCCGAGCCCCGGACGAGGCGGCGGATGCGATCAGCGGCTCCAGGCTCTTGCGCGTAGCCGGGCCGTCCTGCCAGACGATGTCATGCTGGATCGCCGCAATTTTCACGAGATTCTCCCTGCTGTCTCATTGCTTTCCCATGGCCCGGAGAGCCTTTCGATAGCCCGTACCAACACGTCGGGGCGCTTACAGAACGCAAAGCGCACATATCGGCTCCCGGCGTCGGTGTCGTAGAAGACCCGGCTCGGAATCGCAACTACTCCATGTTTCTCAGGCAATTCGCGGCAGAACTGGAGCGCGTCGGCGCCGATGTCGACGGTGGCGAAGTAGGTTGCCTGCGGGCGGATGACGTCCAACCCAAGCTTGGTCAACCCGTCGCAGAGCAGGTCACGCTGCTGCTGCAGGTTGCGCGCCACCTCACCGTAGGTGGCGTCGGGCAGGGCCAACCCGTGCGCCACCGCAGGCTGGAACGGTGCGCCGCTGACGTAGGTGAGGAACTGCTTCACCGTCTTCACCGCCGTCACCAACTCCGCAGTGGAGACGACCCAACCGATCTTCCATCCGGTGACGCTGAAGGTCTTGCCGGCACTGGAGATCGTCACGGTCCGTTCGGCCATATCGGGGAGGGTGGCGATCGGCACGTGCGGCAGGCCGTCGAAGGTCAGATGCTCGTACACCTCGTCGGCGACCACGAGTAGGTCGTATTCGCAGGCCACTGCGGCGATGGTCGACAGCTCGCTGCGGCTGAAGACCTTGCCGGTCGGGTTGTGCGGAGTATTCAGCAGAATGAGCCGGGTTTTACTGGTGATTGCCGCCCGAAGCTCTGCCGGATCGAATATCCATCGCTGCCCGTCCCGGTGCAGCGTCACGACTCGTCGCCGCCCACCGGCCAAGGCGACACAGGCCGCATACGAGTCGTAGTACGGCTCGAACATCACCACTTCATCGCCCGGTTCCACGAGCGCGAGGATGGAAGCGGCGATCGCCTCGGTGGCGCCGGCGGTAACCAGCACCTCGGTATCGGGGTCGACGCTCTGACCATAGAAGCGGAGCTGGTGCGCGGCGATGGCCTGCCGCAGCGCTGGAACACCGATGCCCGGCGGGTACTGATTCTGGCCGGCGTTGATGGCGTCCACCGCCGCCTGCAGCACCTCGCTCGGACCGTCGGTGTCGGGGAAGCCCTGCCCGAGATTGATGCTGCCGGTGCGCAGCGCGAGGGCCGACATCTCCGCGAAAATGGTCGTGCCGAAGCTCGACATGCGCTCAACCAACGGCCCGCTGCCAGTCACTCCCCCAGCCTACGGCCCAGCTCCTCCCCGAACGCGCCCGCTTTGTCCGTCCAGGAACCGCATCCCTGCCAGCTTTGTCCGTCCAAGAACCGCATCGCGGGGCAAGACCGGGTGTTCGAGGGACAGAGCGAATGACGGCGGCGAGGCTATCCACAGATGTCATCTGGGAGCGGCGAAGGGCGTCGGTCGGCGTAAGGGTAGGGCGATGCGACCACTCCCTGCCGCCACCGCGGCTCAGCACGGAGCCTTCACCACCGTCCAGGCCATCGAGGCCGGCTGGAGCCGGACAGCCCTGGCGCGGGCGGCTCAACGCGGTGAGCTGGTCAGAATTAGACGAGGGACGTTCTGTCTGGCTGAGCGGCTGGCGGCGGCCTCCCCCGAAGAGCGGAATCGCCGGCTCTGCACGCAGGTCGCGGCGGCGCTGCTCACAATGCCATCGGCTGTCGCCAGCCAGGGCAGCGCCGCCCTCCTCTCTGGGTTGCCGATGCTGCGCACGCCCAGGCAGCCATGCATAACCATCGCCCCCGGCCGAGGCGGCAGCTTCGAGGGATTGCACGTGCATCGAGCACGGCTTACGGCCGACGACGCGGCGGCGACGCCAGAGGTCGGGGCGGGCTCGGCGACCCACGCGCTGAGACGTACCAGTGTCGGTCGCACGATCTGCGATATCGCGCGGGAGTACGGCCGAGATGCGGCTGTGGTCACCGCAGATGCGGCGCTGCACCGCACTCCCGGCGACCGGCCGAGTATCGCTTCTTGCCTGGAACGCTCCGCAGGCTGGCCGTGGATCCGCCGCGCCACTGATCTGCTTGACCTGGTGGACGATCGATCCGAGTCCCCCCTCGAGTCGATGAGCCGCCTGCGGATACGAGACCTGGGCCTGCCACCGCCCGAGCTGCAATCGGTGCTGAAGGATGTCGGCGGCCGGTTTCTGGGTCGGGTCGATTTCTTCTGGCCCCAGTTCGGCGTCGTTGGTGAGGCAGACGGCTTCGAGAAGTATGCGACCGCACCCATGGAGGTGCTGCGGGCCGAGAAATTGAGGCAGGAGCGTCTCGAACAGATCGGGCTGGTCGTGGTCCGGTGGGGCTGGGCGGAAGTCAACCGGCCGGAAATCCTGCAGAACAGGCTTGTCAATGCGTTCGTACGTGGCCAGCGGCGCCCGGCCAGCCATCGGGGCTGGTTTGCGCAGCAGGCTGGCTAGCCACGGCCTGGGCGGCACCGCTCACTCCCCGCCGCCAGCTTTGTCCGTGGAGCACCCGCGCCGGCCCCGTAGCACGGTTCTTCCAAGGACAAGGCGGGCCGACGGGCTGGGCTGGCCGACCTACAAGGCGGTCAACAAGGCGGGCCGGAACGAACTCTGCCCCGCCGGTCAGTCGAGATCTGGCGGGAAATCGACGACTAGCGGGGCAGAGATCGAGCAGGCAGCTGCCTGACAAGAAGGGCCAGAATCAGGCCTTGGCCTTCTTGTTGCGGCTGCGGTACTTCTCGCGGTCCTGGGCGGCAAGCATCACCTTGCGGATCCGGACCTGGTCTGGGGTTACCTCGACGCACTCGTCGTCGCGGCAGAATTCGAGTGCCTGCTCCAGGGAGAGTACCCGGTGCGGAATCAGCGGCACCAGCACGTCACCAGAGGACTGGCGCATGTTGGTGAGCTTCTTCTCCTTCGTCGGGTTGACGTCCATGTCGTCGGAGCGGGAGTTCTCGCCGACGATCATGCCCTCGTACACGTCCGTGGTCGGGCCGACGAACATGACGCCACGGTCCTGAAGGTTCGCCAGCGCGAAGCCGGTGGTGACGCCCTTGCGGTCGGCGACCAGTGACCCCGACGGGCGGGTGCGGATCTCGCCGGCCCACGCCTCGTAGCTGTCGTGGATGTGGTGCAGCAGGCCGGTGCCCCGGGTCTCGGTGAGGAACTCGGTACGGAATCCGATCAGGCCGCGGGCCGGAACGACGTACTCCATCCGGATCCAGCCGGTGCCGTGGTCGACCATCTGCTCCAGGCGACCCTTGCGCAGGGCCATCAGCTGGATGACCACACCCTGGTACTCGGACGGGATGTCGATGGTGAGGCGCTCCATCGGCTCGTGCACCTTGCCGTTGACCAGACGGGTGACCACCTGCGGCTTGCCGACGGTGATCTCGAAGCCCTCGCGGCGCATGATCTCGACCAGGATGGCCAGCTGGAGCTCGCCCCGGCCCTGGACTTCCCAGGTGTCCGGACGCTCGGTGGGCAGAACCCGGATCGAGACGTTACCGATGAGCTCGGCGTTGAGACGGTCGATGACCTGGCGCGCGGTGAGCTTCTTGCCCGAGCTACCGGCCAGCGGCGAGGTGTTGATGCCGATGGTCATCGAGATCGACGGTTCGTCGATGGTGATGACCGGCAGCGGCTGTGGGTTGTCCGGGTCGGCCAGGGTCTCGCCGATGGTGATGTCCGGGATACCGGCGATGGCGATGATGTCACCGGGGCCGGCGACCTCGGCCGGCCGACGCTCGAGCGCGTGCGTCATCAGCAGCTCGGTGATCTTGACCTTCTCGACGGTGCCGTCGGAGCGGCACCAGGCGACCTGCTGGCCCTTGCGGATCTCACCGTTGTGCACCCGGCACAGCGCGAGACGCCCGAGGTACGGCGACGCGTCGAGGTTGGTGACGTGAGCCTGCAGCGAGGCGCCCTCGGTGTAGGACGGGGCGGGAATCGTCTCGATCATCGTCGAGAAGAGCGCCTGAAGGTCGGCCGCCTCCGGCATGGTGCCGTCTTCGGGACGCTTGAGCGACGCGCGACCGGCCTTGCCGGATGCGTAGATGATCGGGAATTCGATCTGCTTCTCGTCGGCGTCGAGGTCCAGGAAGAGCTCATAGGTCTCGTCGACGACCTCGGCGATGCGGGCATCCGGGCGGTCGACCTTGTTGATGACCAGGATGACCGGCATCTTCGCGGCGAGGGCCTTGCGGAGCACGAAGCGCGTCTGCGGCAGCGGGCCCTCGGAGGCGTCGACCAGCAGCACCACACCGTCGACCATGGACAGACCCCGCTCGACCTCACCGCCGAAGTCAGCGTGACCGGGGGTGTCGATGATGTTGATGACGACCTTCTCGCCGCCCGGGCTCACGTAGTCAACGGCCGTGTTCTTGGCCAGAATCGTGATCCCCTTCTCGCGCTCGAGGTCGTTGGAGTCCATGACCCGCTCGTTGACGTCACCGGTGTCAGCCTGGTGCGCGGTGAACGCACCGGACTGCCACAGCATCGCGTCAACGAGTGTGGTCTTGCCATGGTCGACGTGCGCGACGATGGCAACGTTTCGGATGTCGTTACGGAAAGCCATGGTTACGCTCCACTCCGATCGCGGCGGGGACGCCGTTCTGCATGTTGGGGGTGACGGGACGGGCGACCGCTGGTGCTGCCACCTTCAGTCGAGCCGGCTGAGCTTCCAGTGCGACCGGTGCGGGCACCCCCGCTGCGGCCACTGTTGCCGTTGCGCGTTCCACCGGAGCGGGCGCTGGCCCGGGCATAACGCTCGCCCGGACGGACGGCGCCACGTGAACCACCGTTGCCCCGCGAAGCACTTGCCCGTTCGACGATCGCGACACCGCTCGGCGCCTTGGCCCCGGCGACGTCGGCCATCGCCGAATCGGTCGGGGTGACGTCGCGCTGATCCGGTCGGACGCCGGCATCGACCATCAGCTTGCGCACGGCGCGCTCGTCAGCCGAAGTGGTGAGCGAGACGACGACGCCGCTGGTCCCGGCCCGAGCGGTCCGCCCGGAGCGGTGCAGGTAGTCCTTGCTGTCGGCCGGCGGGTCGACGTGCAGCACCAGCGAGACGTCGTCGACGTGGATACCGCGGGCGGCGACGTCGGTGGCGACGAGCACCGGGACGCTGCCGTCCTTGAAGGCGTCGAGAGCGCGGGTGCGCTGCCCCTGGCTGCGACCACCGTGCAGTACGCCGGAGGCGACACCGACCCGGCCGAGCTGCTTGGCCAGGCGCTCGGCCCCGTGCTTGGTACGCACGAACATGATGGTGCGCCCCTCGCGGGCGCCGATGGCCGCCGTGACGTCGAACTTCTCGTGCTGGTTGACGCGGAAGACGTGGTGGCTCATGGTGTCGACTGACGCTTCGGCCGTGCTGAGTGCGTGCACGGACGGGTCGGTGAGGTAGTTCTCGACCAGCGTGGCGACGTCTCCGTCGAGGGTGGCCGAGAAGAGCAGCCGCTGACCGTTGCCGGGCGTCATGTCGAGCAGGCGGCGAACGACCGGCAGGAACCCGAGGTCGGCCATGTGGTCGGCCTCGTCGAGGACGGTGACCTCAACTTCGGAGAGGTCACACGAGCGCCGCTCGATGAGGTCGACGAGACGCCCCGGGGTGGCGACGAGAACGTCGACACCACGCTCGAGGAAGTTGATCTGCTTGTTGATCGGCAGCCCGCCGGCGACCAGGCGGACGCTGAGCTGACGCGACGCGGCCAGGGGCGCGATCGAGTCGGTCACCTGCATCGCGAGCTCGCGGGTGGGGACCAGGATGAGCCCACGCGGACGGTGCGGACGACTCGGCGAACCTTCGAGGCGGGCGATCAGCGGAAGGCCGAAGGCGAGCGTCTTGCCGGCACCGGTGGCGGCGCGACCGAGTAGGTCACGGCCGGCGATGATGTCCGGAATGGTGGCGGCCTGGATCGGGAACGGCTTGGCGATTCCGGCGCGGTCGAGTGCGGTGATGAGTGACCGGGGCAGGCCCAGGTCGGCGAATCCGGGAAGGTTCTCGGTCGGAACGACGCGGACCGGCAGGTCGTCCCAGAGCGAACGGGGGCGGGTGGCGCCGCCGCGAGCCGGGCGCGAAGAGCGTGAGGAGGGGCGCGCGGAGTGCGAGCCGCGGCCGTTGGAGGAGCTGTGCTGGCCACCGCTGGAACCAGCGGGGCGGTTACGCGAAGTGTGTGTGTTGTGGGTCTGGCTTGAAGCGGGGCGGGACATGGCAGGGCGAGACAAAGGATTCCTTAAGGACGACGGCACGTCCCGGCAATCCGCAAATGTCTTTGGCGGTTCTGGCACGAGCCCAGCGCGTAAGTCGCGCGTGATGGCGGGCTGGAAGGCAGGCGCCTTACTCCAGCAAGTGCCAGTCTAGCCGTTTCCTGAGGAGGCCGTTACCACCGTGGGTTCGGCTCGACGGCGACGGCGCGAGACGACAACCAAATATCCCCACAAAATCAGAAAAATGGTACTTCCAGCCAAGCCAACCAGGGTGGGTGTGGGATCCCACACATCAGCGATTCCGGTGATCTCACCCGAACCCGCGTTGTAGACGGCCCGGCTTGTGGAGCCGACCGGCCAGCGGAAGTCCCCGATCAGATCCGGCTCGACGAGGCGGGCGTCATCACTGGTGAACGTGCCCGAGGTGATGCATAACTGCTGCTGGCAGTTGTGCGACGTCGCGGTGAAGGTCCCCGGGATCCCGACGGCCTTGTCGTTGAGGTTGTGCGCCAACTGCTGGACACCGATGAGCGCGGCATAGAGACAGAGCAGCGGCGCGGCCACCCAGAAGGCGACGGCGAAGACCGACGGCCACCAGGCGGCGACCCTCGTGCCGAATCCGCGCCAGTGCCGGGCTGGTCCTGCGCTCGATGAGGAGCTCGCGGTGGCAGTCATGTCCGCGCAATTCTATGCACGATCACCGGCACGGACGCGGGCAAGCGATATACGCCCGTTACTTCAGCTTCTGGTAGCCCCGGGCGACGATCTGTTCGAAGGCGGGCTGGGTCACCGGATGAATTCCGCCGGCCAGCATCGCCATCAGGGTGCTCCCCTTGCGGATCACCTCGAAGTAGAAGCTGAATGGCGTCCCACCCGACTTGAACTGAAGTCGGTACCCGTGCGATTCGTCGAGGTGCTGGCTCAGACTCACCGGCGTGATCGAGCCGGTGAAGCGGTCCGCCCCGGTGCCGAAGGCGATCTTCGGGCAGGCGTCGAAGTCCTCCGCCGCGGTCGCCATTGCATCCGCGGCATCGGCGCTGCTGTCGGCCAGACCGATCGACTCGGTGAGCCACGGGCCGGTGTCCTCATCGCCCTTGACCCAGTCGCCCTCGGCCGATTCGTCGGCCAAGTAGCCGATCAGGATGTCATCCATGCAGGCCGGTTCGGACGAGTCGTCGTCGCCCGGGTCGTCGCCGTCGTCACCGCTGGTGTCGTCTCGCCAGCCGGCCGGCAGTTCGTCGGTGGTGAGCATCATTGCCCGCGCGGCCGGTGATTCCTCACTCGTCGGGCTGGAGTCGGTCGGATCGGCCTGAGACGGCGTGGACTCAGTCGACGCCGCGGATGACGGGAAGGCGCCGATTCCCTTGGTGGGCGTCCCCGACACCATGGTCGCGCAGCCACTGAGGAGCGCGACAATGGCGCCGATCGCCACAACGGTAAGGACTCGCGCGTTCGTCACTCGCGGAATATAGCGGCTGTGAGGGCGGGGCGCCCGTCGAACGGGTCGTAGCGATCAGGCATGTCGGACGACGGCGGTCTGCGCCGCCAGGTGCACCGCCAACTCGCCCAGGATGCCGGAGGTATCGGGAAGGCGGTCTGAACCGAGCTCGCGCAGCGCCTTCTCCAGGTGCAGCTGGGTCCAGGTCATCGCCGACTGGCCGTACGGGGTGATGGTGATGGTGATCTGCCGGCGATCGGTGGCGTGGCGTGCCCGCTCGGCCATACCTGCCGTCTCGAGTCGATCCAGCACCGACGTGACGCTGCTCGGCGTGAGGCCGAGGCGTTGTGAGAGTTGACGCGGGGTGAGGGGTCCCTCCGCCGAGAGGTAGGAGATGGCGATCGTCTCGGTGACGCCGACGCCGAAGTGTTCGGCCGTGGCCTGTCGAAACTGCTCACCGACGAGCATGAGGTCGCGCAGTGCTCGCACCGAGGCGAGGGAGGCGTCAAGGCCTGTGCGATCAGGCCCACCGTCAAGGCCGGCGCGCTCTGGCGAACGGCGGACGTCGGGGAACGTATCTGTCATGTGTAGTTCGGAACCTTCCGTGGTGGTGTGGTCCCCAGACACCAGTCGCGGATCGACTCCCGAACGATCGCGACGAATTAACTTGTAAAACATCTTGACGCAAAAAGCGTGACTGCGCGATTCGAAGTGCAAACAGAGGGTGAATCTCTTTAGCTGCAGCCGACGCCAGCGCCCTTGAGGGCCTCGTCCACCGATCTGGCGATGAGCGCATGGCCGGCGTCATTCGGATGCAACTGATCGGACGCGATGTCGGCCGCCGGGTTCCACTGCGGAGGTGGCCCCACCAGTGTGATGTCTCTGGCTGCGTCCTCCGCGTTGGCCGCCGCCCGCTCCATCGCCTCGTTGTACAGGGCAAGTGCTGCTGGGCCACCGATTCCCCAGTTGTTCATCGAGGACGTGATCGGCAGCCGATCGGCCTCGACCAGAAGGACCCGATGTCCTTTGAGTGTCCGCAGGATGCTGCCCAGTTGGGACTGGTAGTCCGCCACCGCGGCCGGGTCGGTGCCGTTGGAGCGCACATCGTTGATGCCGATCTGGATCGCCACCACGTCCGTCGCCCGCAGCGTGGACGCCTGCCGGTCGACGATCGCCTTCGTCTCAGCGACGCGATCGCCGCTGTGGGCGTAGTTCACCAGGACCCGGCAGGCCTGGGCGGCGGCGATCTGCGGCCAACTCCGCTGGGCCGAGCTGGCGCCGACTCCGACCACGTAGGAATGGCCGAAGGTGACGAGTCGCTCAGTTGAGACCGGCGTGTTCGAAGCCCGCGAGCCGGGTGGCGCTGCTGAGGAGCAGGCGACGAGCAGCAGCGTCCCGCCGATCACGGCGGTGACCAGCACGGCCGGCCGTCTCGTCACGGCCGCAGCTCAATCGCGACGGCGCGCGTCGGCGCACCATCGGCGCCGGTAAGGCGTAGCGGAAACACTGTGATCAGGGGTTCGAAGTCGATCTCGTCCAGACCCCGAAGGTTCTCCACGATGACGCCGCCGGCCTCGGCGATCAGATGATGCACGGGGAATCCAACGCCGGGATGCTGCTCGTTCGGCGTCTCGTCGATGTTCATCGCGTCGAGGCAGAAGGTGCGGACGCCTCCTTCGAGCAGGACGCGACACGCGTCGGCGCTCAGATAGGGATGGTCGAGGTAGCGTGATGTTCCATAAAATTCAGGCCATCCGGTATGCAGGAGCACGATCGAGCCGGCCGCGAGCCGATCCAGGTACGGAGTGACGTCGGCCGCACTGATGGCCGCTCGATCCGGCTTACCGCGGACGTCGATGAGGACGCCCGGCCCGGTGAATAGCGCCAGGTCCAACTCGTCGATGCGCGCGCCGGATTCGAGGAAGTGGTACGGGGCATCGCAGTTCGTTCCGCTCTGCGACCCCATCTCGACGCTGAGCAGGTTGAAACCGTCGCGTTCGATGGTCGCGGCCGGAACGAACCTCACCGCCGGATCACCCGGGTAGAGCTGGGTGTGCGCGTCGATCGGCAGGGAGAGATCGACCACTCGGCCAACGTGCATGAGGCACCCTCCCGACGGTTTCCGGTGCGCGATCACCCATCAAATCATCGGTCAGCCGGCGAAGGTCCTGCGGTATGCGCCCCATGGCACCTAAGGTGCAGTACTTTCGACCCGCCACCCTCGACCCGCCACGCTCCTAGCGAACGCACCGGGCGGGTCAGTTGCGCTCGAACCAGCTGCCAGGCGGGACGACCGGCGACGGCGGCGGCTCGGGGTCGTCGGCGTCGAGCTGCGGCGGCCAGAGCTCGATGACCTGGGCCGCGGCCGCTCGGATGGCGACCGCGTCGAAGGCCTGCCGGAATTCCGCGATCCCCAGACTCGGCCAGGCACCAACCAGCGTAAGGCGCTCGCCCGGTGGCAGCGGCGCCAGGAAGAAGTCATGATCGGCGACGCGATCGCTGCCACCGCCGCCGCCGTTGGTCAACCATGGGCCGTCGTGATCGTCGACATCGGGCAGGGCGGGCGGCCAGGATTCCACGTTCGTCACTGATCGTCCGTCGCTGAATTCGAAGCCCAGCAGGAACCGGTCCACACTGCCGTGCTGTCCCCGCGGTCGATGGCCGCCAAACCCCGACAGGAGCAGACCCTGCCCGGCCACATCACCCCGACTACGGGCCGACACGGTGAACTCCAGACCGTTGGCGTAGACCCGCAGGGCACTAATCGCGACGGCGAGGTCGTCAGTGCGGGCGAGCAGAAACGCGGTGCCCAGCGTGATCGGGATCTGATTGTCGGGCCTAACGCGCCTGCGCCAGGCGTCACGGAGATCCTTCTCCTCCTCGTCGTCACTCGAGGACGCTGAACCACTGACAAAGCGCATGACAGGAGTCTGCAGCTACCGGGAGACGGTGACAAGCGTGCTAGAGATTCCGCCGCAACGCTCCTGCCAATCCGGCGCCCCAACCGTCAATAGGCAGGAGGTTTCGCCAGAGTTCAATCAGACTCCGAACTTCGTCGCGTCCACGGGCCGGAATCCGTCGCGCACTGCTCGGGGCCCATCGCGAACCTCGAATGCGCGAAACTTCAGCGACGCCGCACTAGGTCCGACACTCGGCGAACCGGTGCCGTCACCCGCCACGACGTACTGGCCCTTATCTCTCGCAACTCCGCCTCGGCGGTCTCCGTTGCCGCAGAGAGTTGATCCACCCGCGCGCGCAGCGAAGATGCTTCTTCAGCGGCCCGGCTGGCCTGAGCCTGCGCCTGCGCGAATGAGTCTCGCAGGTCTGCAATTTCAAGCGCCTCGAACGTCTGCCGCTGTTCGGCCTCTAGATATTCCGCGGATCCGCTGAAGATATTGGTAGCCGTCGTGCGGTCTGCGATACGTCCCGTTGGTGGCAGTGGCTTGTCCGACTGCTTGCGGAATACGGCGACGAAGTCTGCCCAGCCTTCGGCGCCTGGCTTCGCAACGAAAGACTCCACGAGCTCGACCGGTACGTCATGCTTGGCCGCCCACTTCACCAGCCCGATGCCTGCGTCGGGGTAGAAGCGCCAGAGATCTAGCGGGTACCGGTGGAAGTCGTTATTGCTGGGCGCGTTGATATATACCAATCCACCCGGGCGAATTACCCGCACCATCTCCAGGAACGTCTCCCAAAAGAAGACGTCGTGTTCGAACGCGGACGTGCTCACGGCAACGTCCACGGACGCATCGGCGAAGGGCAGCGCAGCTCCCGGCTCCACCACCAAGTCGACGCCTTTGCCGGGCTCCATATCAAGTCCAACGTAGCGAGCCTCCGGTGGACAGTGATCGCGCAACGAACCGTTCACGTCCTGGCTACCCAAGTCGACCACGACCTGAAAGCCCGCTTGCCAATAGACCTCAAAGAACAGCCGCCCGTGCTCGTAAGACGTATCGTGCACACCCGCTCCTGACCGCTGCCGCCAAACCAACCCGACTCACTGCAACTGCAAGCGCCGCTGCCCGGAGAGCTTAGCCCAAGCCGCACGCAAAAACGGCAGCAGGGATGTGTCGTCAGCCTTGGCTCTTGCCACCTGATGTTGTCTGGAACCGGAACTCCACCACGTCGCCGTCGGCCATGATGTAGTCCTTGCCTTCGATGCGCACCTTGCCGGCCGCCTTGGCCGCGGCCATCGAGCCGCCGGCCACCAGATCGTCGTAGGAGACGACCTCAGCCTTGATGAATCCGCGCTCGAAGTCGGTGTGGATCACACCGGCCGCCTGCGGGGCGGTGGCCCCGCGGTGGATCGTCCAGGCCCGGGCCTCCTTCGGACCGGCCGTCAGGTAGGACTGCAGCCCGAGGGTGTTGAAGCCGACCCGCGCCAACTGGTCGATCCCTGACTCCTGCTGCCCCATCGACTGCAGCAGCTCCAGTGCCTCCTCGTCGTCGAGCTCGATCAGCTCGGCCTCGGTCTTGGCGTCCAGGAAGATCGCCTCCGCCGGGGCGACCAGGGCACGTAGCTCGTCGGTGAACTCGGCGTTCGCGATCTCGTCCGGGTCGACGTTGAAGACATAGATAAAGGGTTTAGCCGTCATCAGGTGCAGTTCGCGCAGCGGCTCCGGGTCGAGACCGGCGGCGAAGATGGTCTGCCCGGCCTCCAGCACCTTCTGCGCCTGCTCGGCAGCGGCGAGCACGACGGCTCGGTCCTTGTGCAGTCGCACCTCCTTCTGCAGCCGCGGCAGCACGTTCTCGATCGTCTGCATATCGGCCAGCAGCAGCTCGGTGTTGATGGTCTCGATGTCGTCCTTGGGCGAGATCTTGCCGTCGACGTGCACCACGTCGGGGTCGCTGAAGGCGCGAATCACCTGGCAGATCGCGTCCGCCTCACGGATGTTGGCCAGGAACTTGTTGCCCAGCCCAGCACCCTCGCTGGCCCCCTTCACGATCCCGGCGATGTCGACGAACGACACCGTCGACGGGATGATCTTGGCCGAACCGAAGATCTTGGCCAGCACCTTCAGCCGTGCGTCCGGAACGCCGACCACTCCGACATTGGGCTCGATGGTCGCGAACGGGTAGTTCGCGGCGAGCACGTCATTCTTGGTGAGCGCGTTGAAGAGCGTGGATTTGCCGACGTTGGGCAGGCCGACGATGCCGATAGTTAGTGCCACGGGAGGCCATACTATCTGCCTTTCGCCGCTCCCCCGGCCGGTTTCCAACCCGAACTAGCACGATTTCCGCTGCGCGAGCGGGAGTCGCTGGCCGAAATTGTCAGACCCGGATGCCAGCATCGTGGGTATGGATGTCACCACCGTTGTCTTGGTTCTGCTTGCCCTCGCCGCTGGTGCGGTGATCGGCTGGCTGGTGGCCGGTCAGCGGGCCGCCGCCGCCGTGCTGGCCAAGACGAACGAAGCCGCCGCCGCGGCCGAACACGCCATGCGTGAACGCGCTGCCGACGCAGCCGAGGCGGCCGCGGAGCAGGCGGAGCTACAGGCGGCCAACGCCGCTGAGCGGGCCCAGTTGGAGAGCGAATTGGCCGCACTGCACGCTGGTCTCGCCGGTGAGCGAGCCGCCGCGCGCGATCGGGAGGCGCTGCTGGCGCGCACCGAAAAGCAGCTCCGGGAGGCCTTCGTCGCCCTCTCGGCCGAGGCGCTGGCCAAGAACAATGAGGCCTTCGTGGCGATGGCTGAGTCGCGGCTGGCCAGCGCGAAGACCGCGGCCGACGGGGACCTGGCCCAGCGTCAGCAGGCCATTGACGCGCTCGTCGCGCCACTGCGGGATTCGCTGGATCGGGTCCAGCAGCAGATCGGCGAGGTCGAGAAGGAACGAGCCGGCTCCTATTCGGCGCTGCGGCAGCAGATCGGCACGATGCAGGAGACCTCCGAGCAGTTGCGCAGTGAGACCTCACAGCTGGTCACCGCGCTGCGGGCGCCCCAGGTTCGTGGGCGTTGGGGGGAGTTGCAACTGGAACGGGCGGTCGAAGCGGCCGGCCTGACCGAGCACATCGACTACGTAACGCAGGCCAGCTCGACCACCGAGGACGGCACACTGCGCCCTGATCTGGTCGTCCGGCTGGTCGGCGGCAAGAACGTCGTGGTCGACTCGAAGGTGGCGTTCGCCGGTTATCTGGAGGCGATGGAGGCCAAGGACGAAGCCACCCGGGCCGCCCGTTTCAAGGCCCACGCCCGGCACATGCGAGCCCACATCGACTCACTGGGGGCAAAGGCCTACTGGGAGCGCTTCGCACCGTCGCCGGAGTTCGTTGTCTGCTTCGTCCCGGCCGATGCGTTTCTGGACGCCGCGCTGCGGGAGGATCCGACGCTGCAGGAGCATGCCTTCAGTCGCAATGTGGTGTTGGCCACCCCGTCGACGCTGATCACGCTTCTACGTACCGTCGCCTACACCTGGAGGCAGGACGCCCTGGCCACCAATGCCGCGGAGGTGCATCAGCTCGGGCGAGAGCTGTACCAGCGGCTGTCGACGATGGGGGCTCACGTCGACAAGCTCGGCAAGTCGCTCGGAAACGCCGTTGCCGCCTATAACAGCACAGTCACCTCGCTCGAGACGCGTGTCTTCGTCACCGCACGCAAGATGACCGAACTCAAGGTCGAGACCACCGACTCGCTGAAGGCCCCGGAGCAACTCACCGAGGCCACCCGTACCACTCAGGCCAGCGAGCTCACCCAACACCGGGTGGTCGCACTGAACAACAGCCGACCCACCGTCGTGCAGAACGAGCTGCCCGTGGCTGTAATCGACGAACTCAGTGCGGAACTGATCCCCACTCGTACTGCGGAACGGCGAAAGGCGACCGGCGAATGACCTTGTCCCGGTGTGTGTCAGAGGTTGCGATGTCAGCAATTTCCCAGCTTCGACGGGTAACCTTCGACGGAGAAAACCATTCCGGCGTGCAAAATCTGCACCATCTGCAGACCAGGAGTATGGATTGAGCATGTCGACTTCGTCTTCAATGCAAGACGACGGTTTCGGAGAGGTCAGCTACTCGACCCCTGCTGGCGCCGGCGAGCGACACGCCAATTACTCAGCCGACCCCCACGCGACGGCGGTGCAGGCGCCGCTGCGCGCTGACCCATCGACTACCCAGAGTTACGCACCCGGCACGCAAGCCCGGGGTTATCCCAGCCCGGTCGATGCACCAGTCGATGCACGGGGCGAGACCCGCGCCGAGCGCCGAGCTCGCGCCCGCTCGGAGGACCGGGGCGTTCCGGGATTCGTTGCGCTTGGCATCCTCATCGCCATCTGCGGCCTCGGCGGGTTCATCGATCTCGTCAGCGGCAGCTCGGTCAAGGGCGCGTTCAACATCGCCCTGGTCATCGGTGCGATCGTCTCGATCATCGTGGTGCGTCGCAGTTCGATGTTCGTCGTCGTGGTCGCGCCGCCGATCGTCTACTTCGTCGCCTCCGCCGTGCTGCTCTACGTGCGCTCGAACGGGCTGAAGAACCGAGCCGTCCTTCTTGACGCCGGAGTGAACTGGCTCGTCTACGGTTTCCCGGCCATCGCCGGCGCGACGGCCGCTGTGTTGATCATCGCCGGCATCCGCATGATCACGGGTAAGTAGCCCGTCACCCGCACAGCCAGCAGGCACCCGCACGGCCAGCAGGCACCCGCGAAATTCTCAGCTGAGGTCGTTGACGCTGGGTCCGGGTTTCTTGCCGGTCGCCCGCATGTCTCGGCGCAGCTCCTGCGGCAGCGCGAACTGCAGCCGCTCCTCCGTGTGCGCCACGACCTGAACGTCGCCATATCCATAACCGGCCAGGGTCTCGATGACCTCATTGACCAGGATCTCCGGCACCGACGCGCCCGAGGAGAGCCCGACAGTACTCACGCCGGCCAGCCAGGCCGGATCGATGGCGCTCGCGTTCTCGACCAGGTGGGCCGCCCCAGCGCCGGCGGTGAGGGCCACCTCAACCATCCGGACCGAGTTTGACGAGTTCGGCGACCCGACCACCAGAAATAGCTCGGTGTCCGGCGCGATCACCTTCACCGCGGCCTGTCGGTTCTGCGTCGCGTAGCAGATGTCGTCACTCGGTGGCGACTGCAGCATCGGAAAACGCTCGCGAAGTGCATCGACGGTGCGCATCGTCTCGTCGACCGACAGCGTCGTCTGCGACAGCCAGACCACCCTCTCCGGATCGCGGACGTCGGTCCGCAGCGCATCGGCCGGGCCGTCCACGACGGTGATGTGGGTCGGCGCCTCCCCAGTGGTGCCAACCACCTCCTCGTGCCCCTCGTGACCGATCAGCAGGATGTCGTAGTCCTCTGCGGCAAAGCGACGCGCCTCGTTGTGCACCTTGGTGACGAGCGGGCAGGTGGCGTCGATGGCCTTCAGGTGACGGGCCGCGGCCTGCTCATGCACCTCCGGGGCAACCCCGTGGGCGGAGAAGACCACGGTGGCACCCTCCGGAACCTCGTCGTTCTCCTCCACGAAGATGGCGCCGCGGGCCTCGAGCGAACGGACGACATGCAGGTTGTGCACGATCTGCTTGCGTACGTAGATGGGCGCGCCGTAGAGATCAAGGGCCTCCTCGACGGTCTGCACGGCTCGATCGACACCGGCGCAGTAGCCGCGCGGCTGGGCCAGAAGCACCCGCTTCACCGTCTCCGGCGCGGGTGCCGGGTCACTCACCGCCGCCCCCGTCTGGGCGTTCGTGGACCGAGATTGCACCGAAGTCATACCCTCGATGGTACGGATCATTTCGGGTGGGGAAAGCTTGTAGGCATGTCGCAGCTGCCACGCCCCCTGCGGGCGACCATCGGGCTAGTCTTCACGTGCGTTGATACGGTCCGCTCCTCACCGGAGAAGGCCCTTGAGGTCCCCATGCTCGCCGTCAGCACTGCGCTGCAATTCTCGCTGCGCGCCCAGCAGCGCTACGCCGAATTCACCGTGCGCGGTGACGAGGTGCTGGGGCGGCTGCGTCCGACCCCCGACGAGCCACCGGCCTGGGCCACCTTCGACGAGGACGTTGAGCTCGATACCTTCGTCCTCACCGTCGAAGAGGATGAACTCCTGATCGTCGAGGTGTCCGACGAGTTCGACGCCGAGCCAACCACACCCTCGGCAGCGGAGGCCGCAGCGACGGAGACGAAGGCGCCGAAGAAGGCGACACCGGCGAAGAAGTCGGCGACGCCCCGCAAGGTGAGCCCGCCCCGCACCGGCCGTCCCTCCGCCTTCGACACGGTGGCGGAGACCGACGCGCCCACCGACGCACCCAACGAAACGCCGTCGACCGAAACGGCATCGACCGAAGTGCCCACCCCGCCAGTTACGGCCAGCGTGCCCCCGACGACGGTCGAGACACCAGTGATCCAAACGCACGAAGAACCAACCGCCCAACCGCAGCCGCCCGCGCCGGAAGAGCTCTAGCCAACGCGTCTGTGGCGCGAATTGGCTTACAAAATATGACCAAACTCGAGACTTCGGCGGAAAACCCGGTTCCCGTTCGAGTGGTCGCTGCTCGCATCTCCGAGTGGATCAGCCGCCTCGGTGAGATCTGGGTCGACGGGCAGGTGGCTCAGCTGACCCGCCGGCCGGGCGTCGCGACCCACTTCATGACGCTGCGCGACCCGGACGCCAACATCTCCCTCAGTGTCACCTGCGCCCGCGGTGTGCTCCCGGAGACGGTGACCGAGGGGTCGCGGGTCACCATTCGGGCCCGCCCGGACTTCTACATCGAACGCGGGTCATTGAGCCTGCGAGCCACCGTGGTTCGTCAGGTCGGCCTCGGCGAGCTACTGGCCCGGCTGGAGCAGCTCAAGCGACTTCTCACCGCTGAGGGCGTCTTCGACTCCCGACACAAGCAGCGACTGCCGTTCCTCCCGCGCCGCGTCGGCCTCATCTCCGGACGGGCCAGCGCCGCCGAGCGGGACGTGGTGGAGAACGCCCGGCGCCGCTTCGCCGGCACCCGCTTCGAGATTCGCAGCGTCGCCACCCAGGGCAGTTCCGCAGTCACCGAGATCATCGACGCCCTCGAGCAACTCGACGCCGAGACCGAGGTGGATGTCATCGTCATCACCCGCGGCGGCGGGAGCATCGAGGACCTGCTGCCGTTCAGCAACGAGGCGCTGATCCGGGCCGTCGTGGCGTGCCGCACACCGGTGGTGAGCGCGATCGGCCACGAGACGGACACGCCGCTCCTCGATCTGGTGGCCGACTTCGCCGCCTCGACCCCGACCGACGCGGCTAAGCGGATCGTCCCGGATCTGGGTGAGGAGCTGGCTCTGGTCCGTGAGTGCCGGGCCCGCGGCCGGGCCACCATCCGCCGTCGCCTCGACTCCGAAGCCGAGCTGATGGCCGGCCTGCCGACTCGATTGCGGGCGACCGTTCGGCATCGGGTCAGTCAAGCCGCCACCGACGTCGAGGCGCTTCGGCAGCGCAGCGAACGCCGGGTCGACGGTCTGATCCACTCGGCTCGGCTGGATCTCGAGCACGTCCAGGCCCGGGTGCGTGCACTCTCCCCTCAGGCCACCCTCGACCGCGGGTACGCGGTGGTTCAGACGGCTGACGGCACGGTCGTCCGCGCCGCCCCCCAGGCCGTCGGCGAGCTTCGGATCCGCGTCGCCGCCGGCTCGTTCCTGGCCACCCCGACGCCGTCGGGCAGCGGTACGGCCGCCAAGAAGAGCAGCAAAGGTAAGGTCTGACGCGATGAGCGGCAGCGACAAGACCCCGGCCAGCAGCGACAGCGTTCCGGAGATCTCCTACGAGGCGGCCCGGACCGAGCTCTCCGAGGTGGTGCGCCGGCTGGAGGCGGGCGGGCAGAGCCTGGAGGAGTCGCTGGAACTCTGGCAGCGCGGTGAGGATCTCGCCGCGATCTGCCAGCGCTGGCTCGACTCAGCCAGCGCCCGCCTGGACGAGGCCATCGAGGCCCGCGACAGCGGCGAAGAGTAGGCCAGGCGCCAGCGACTGATGGGCCCACTCGCCGCCCGCCGAAGCGGCTGCGAGCACCCGCGGAGAGGCGCCGGCCGTTAAGCGCTTACGGTGAGATGCCTGTCATTTCGGCCACTGCGCCCTAAGGATCGCCCGAAGCACCTGCGAAGATGAACGCGAATCCGACCGCAGTCGCCCGCCGGCCCAGGCTCCACGCCGACCCGGACGATCGCATCGCTGGATGACCCACGTTTCGTCACCGCCGAGCGGAAGGCCCACCCATGACCGACTCGACCACAGCGACCACAGCGACCGCTGCCACCGTTCCCAGCACGCCCCACGGCGTCCCACCGGAGCTGGCGGTACCTCGCCAGGCCCCGGATCGCAACCTTGCCCTGGAGCTCGTCCGGGTCACCGAGGCCGCCGCGATGGCGGCTGGTCGCTGGGTCGGGCGCGGCGACAAGAACGGCGGCGACGGCGCCGCGGTGGACGCGATGCGGGCGCTCATCGGCACCGTCTCCATGCGCGGCGTCGTGGTGATCGGTGAGGGCGAGAAGGACAAGGCCCCGATGCTCTACAACGGCGAGGAGGTCGGTGACGGCACCGGACCGCTCTGCGACGTCGCGGTCGACCCGGTGGACGGCACCACCCTCATGTCGAAGGGCATGCCCAACGCCATCGCGGTCATCGCCGTCGCCGAGCGGGGCAGCATGTTCGACCCCTCCGCGGTCTTCTACATGGACAAGATCGCCACTGGCCCCGAGGCGGCCGACGTCATCGACATCACCGCGCCGGTCGCCGAGAACGTCCGACGAGTGGCCAAGGCCAAGCACGGGCGCCCAGAGGACGTCACCGTCTGCATCCTGGACCGTCCGCGGCACGCCAAGCTCGTCCAGGAGGTGCGCGAATCCGGCGCCCGCATCAAGTTCATCAACGACGGTGACGTCGCCGGAGCCATCGCGGCCGCCCGGCCGGGCACCGGTGTCGATCTGCTGCTCGGCATCGGCGGCACGCCGGAGGGCATCATCTCGGCCGCCGCGCTGGCCTGCATGGGCGGCGCCATCCAGGCCAAGCTCTGGCCGCTGGACGACGACGAGCGCCAGCGGGCGATCGACGCCGGGCACGATCTGGACAAGGTCCTCACCACCCGCGAGCTGGTCACCGGCGACGACATCTTCTTCTGCGCCACCGGCGTCACCGACGGCGATCTCATCCGAGGCGTCAGCTACTACGCCGACGCCGTGCAGACCGAGTCGATCGTGATGCGCTCCAAGTCCGGCACCATCCGCACGGTCAGTTCGCTGCACCAGCTGGGCAAGCTGCGGGCATACTCGTCGGTGGACTTCGACCGCAATTAGCAGAACGGACACTTCATGCTTGTAGTCACCACCAACGAGATCTCCGGTTGGGAGATCCAGCGCGTCTGCGGCGAGGTATTCGGGCTCACCGTCCGATCCCGCAACGCGTTCTCCCAGATGGGCGCCGGCTTCAAGTCGATGTTCGGTGGCGAGCTGCAGGGAATGACGAAGAACCTCACCGACTCCCGCAACGAGGTGATGGCGCGGATGCTCGAGCATGCCCGCGCCCGCGGCGGAAACGCCGTCATCGGAATGCGTTTCGACACCTCGGAGATGGGCGACACCTGGACTGAGATCTGCGCCTACGGCACGGCCGTGGTGGCGATCCCGGTGACCGATGGAGCCCGCCAGACGGCAGCCGAACTCGGCTACGGGGGCGCCACTCCGGCACCGGCCACCCCAACGCCCCAGGGGCCACCACCGCACGTCCCCCCAGTCGGAACGCTGCCTCCGCAGCACTTCCCCGGGGCGAATGGGCCGGGCTACCAAGCCGGCCAGCATGGGGGCCAGCCGGGCTACCCGCAGCAGCCCTACCCGTCGAGCTAGATCAGGGCCCGGCCTCAGCCCGAGAGCCGCCGCCACCAGCAGTTCACCACCACCCGCCAACCGTCAACATGCAAGGAATTAAGGACGAATGAGTACCGCACCCGAGGCTGACTACCGGATCGAAAAGGACTCGATGGGCGAGGTGCGGGTACCCCGCGACGCCAAATGGCGAGCCCAGACGCAGCGCGCAGTGGAGAACTTCCCGATCTCCGGCCAGCCGATCGAGCGGGAACTCATCGCCGGACTGGCCCTGATCAAGGGGGCGGGCGCGCGGATCCGGGCGCAGCGTGGCCTGCTCGACCAGACCAAGGCCGACGCCATCGCCGCCGCCTCGATCGAGGTGGCGCGCGGCGACTGGGACGGCGAGTTCCCCATCGACGTCTTCCAGACCGGCTCCGGCACCTCCTCCAACATGAACACCAACGAGGTGCTGGCCTCGCTGGCCGCCGACATGCTCGGCGCGGCGGTACACCCGAACGACGACGTCAACGACCCGCTGTCGAGCAACGACCAGTTCCCGTCGGCGATCCACGTCGCGGCGACCAAGGGCGTCGTCGTCGACCTGATTCCGGCCCTGGCCCATCTGGCCCAGACCCTAGAAGGGCGCGCCGCCGCCTTCGCGACCGTTGTGAAGTCCGGCCGCACCCACCTCATGGACGCCACCCCGGTCACCCTGGGGCAGGAGTTCGCCGGCTACGCGGCCCAGGTGCGCTACGGCATCGAGCGCCTTGAGGCGACACTGCCCCGGGTGGCCGAGCTGCCGCTCGGCGGCACCGCCGTCGGCACCGGTATCAACGCGCCGGCCGGCTTCGCAGCCGATGTCATCAGCCTCATCGCCGCCGACACCGGCCTACCCCTCACCGAAGCCCGTAACCACTTCGAGGCACAGAGCGCACGAGACGGGCTGGTCGAACTCTCCGGCGCGCTGCGGACCATCGCGGTCGGGCTGAACAAGATCTCCAACGACATCCGCTGGATGGGTTCGGGCCCGCGCACCGGCCTCACCGAGCTGTACCTGCCGGATCTGCAGCCGGGCAGCTCGATCATGCCGGGCAAGGTGAACCCTGTGCTCTGCGAGGCGGTCTGCCAGGTGGTCGCCCAGGTCATCGGCAACGACGCCGCCGTCGCTTGGGGCGGTGCCGCCGGCAACTTCGAACTCAACGTCATGCTGCCGGTAATCGCCCGCAACGTGCTGGAGTCGATTCGGCTGATCGCCAATGTTTCCCGAGTCTTCGCCGACCGCTGCGTCAACGGCCTCGAGGCCAACGTCGAGCGGTGCCTGGAGTACGCGCAGTCCTCGCCGTCGATCGTCACCCCGCTCAACCACTACGTCGGCTACGACGAGGCATCCAAGATCGCCAAGCAGGCCCTGGCCGAGCGGAAGACGATTCGCCAGGTGGTCATCGAGCGCGGGCACGTGGCCGCCGGAACCATCACCGAGGCGAAACTCGACGAGGTGCTGGACGTGCTCTCCATGACCGTGCCGGCAACCAGCTGAGCGAATTGATTCGATCATCTTCGGGGGTCAATGAGATCATGGGCCAATGGGGAAGATCTTCGCCGAGGTTGATCAGAAGCTGGCCGACTGGCTGCTAGCGCAGCCGGTGTACTTCGTCTCGACCGCGCCGCTGGCCGCCGACGGGCACGTCAACGTCTCCCCGAAGGGGATGGACGGCACCTTCGCCGTCCTCGGCCCGACCCGGGTCGCCTACCTCGACTACTTCGGCTCCGGGGCCGAGACGATCGCCCACCTGCGTGAGAACGGTCGGATCGTGGTGATGTTCTGCGCCTTCGACGGTCCGCCGAAGATCGTGCGACTGCACGGGCGCGGACGGGTGATTCGGCCGGACGACGCGGAGTGGGCGGAACTGCGGGGACGCTTCGGCAAGGATCGCGACCATGGCGTGCGCTCCATCATCGTCATCGACGCCGACCGTATCTCCGACTCCTGCGGCTACTCGGTGCCGAAGATGGAGTACGTCGCCGATCGCGACATCCTGGATCTGCACCAGCTGAAGAAACCGGCCGAATTCTACGAAGACGTCTACGCCGTCGAGCGAAACGCCACCAGCATCGACGGGCTCCCCGCGCTTCAGCCGTAGGTCTCGCTAATTCGCGCCGCCGAGGCCCGTCTGCAGCGCCTTGATGACGGCCCGACTAGCCCGCCAACCGCGCACCGACACCGCACCAACCACCTGCCTGTCTCGCTTGATCAACACCGTCCACGGTTTGATCCGCAGCAACCGGCCCACGATTCCGGCCCCGATCAACAACAGCGCGAAGACAACCTCGATCGCCAGGAGACCGAGCGGCACCGCGATCAGCAGAACGACCGCAACGACCGCAATGGCCAGAATGACCAGGAAGAATTCGTCGCCACCGTCGAGCCAGTCAAGGCCGCTGAACCCGCCACCACCACCGCCGCCGGAATGACCTAGACCGGCTGGATGGGTACCGCCGCCACCGCCGCTCCCGCCACCGCCACCACTGCCGCCGCTCCCCGCACTGAGACCATCACTCACCGCGTCGCCAAGATCCAGCGCGGTGTCGAGTGCGTCGAACGGGTCGATGTCGAGTTCCAGCTTTCGCCGGTCGATTTTTGCCTCCAGCGGAAGCGGATGAGCGAACCGCTCGGTGCTGAGCAACAGGCCAGTGATGAATTGGGGCACCTCATCCGGCGGTCCATCGAACTCCGCGGCGGTGAGCGGATGAGCGGCCGACTCCGCACGCGCTCGGCGTCGTGGCCCACGCCGGCCGAGCGCTTTGCGGACCACCCACGGCGTCCGAAAGGCTCCCCAGTGACGAGCGACGTCCCACTGCTCACTCACGGCTGGATGAGGTCTCCCCGTGCTCGACGCAGCGGGCGCTCCAGCCGGTCGGCGTCACCTGCACCACCATGCGCCGCCGGCACCGGCTGCAGAATCGCGGCGGCTCCAACTCCCGGGCCCGCTGGCAGCCCGCGTGAGCGCCGCCGGCGAGTTCCTCGCCGCAGCGGTCGCAGTAGCGGATGGTCTCCCGCGTCACAGATTCTTGGCCAGCGCCTTGATCGGCATCTTCAGGTCCAAGAGCATGGCCAGGTCCTCCCCGGCCGGGCGTCCCAGGGTGGTGAGGTAGTTGCCGACGATGACGGCGTTCACCCCGCCCCGCACACCACGCTCGGCCAGGTCGCCGAGGGTGATCTCGCGGCCGCCGGCGAAGCGCAGGATGGTGCGCGGCATCATCAGCCGGAAGGTGGCGACGGCCCGCAGCGCGTCGGTGGCCGACATCGGCTCCTGCTCGCCGAAGGGGGTGCCCGGACGCGGATTGAGGAAGTTCAGCGGCACCTCGTCCGGGGCCAGCGCGGCCAGCTGAGCGCCGAACTCGGCCCGCTGCTCCAGCGTCTCGCCCATGCCGACGATCCCGCCGCAGCAGAGTTCCATGCCGGCCGCGCGAACCATCTCGCAGGTGTTGATGCGCTCGTCGAAGGAGTGCGTGGTGACCACCGACGGGAAGTAGGAGCGGGCCGTCTCCAGATTGTGGTTGTAGCGGTGGACGCCGATCTCGGCCAACTCATCAACCTGGGCTTGGGTGAGCATCCCCAGCGAGCAGGCCACATTGATCTCGACCTCGGCCTGGATGGCGGCCACGCCGTCACGGACCTGCTTCATCAGCCGCTCGTCGGGCCCGCGCACGGCGGCGACGATGCAGAACTCGCTGGCGCCGGTCGCCGCGGTCTCGCGGGCCGCGCGAACCAGCGACGGGATGTCCAGCCAGGCCGAGCGGACCGGCGAGTCGAAGACGCCGGACTGCGAACAGAAGTGGCAATCCTCCGGGCAGCCACCGGTCTTGAGCGAGACGATGCCCTCGACCTCGACCTCGTCGCCGCACCACTTGACCCGCACCTCGTGGGCCAGATCCAAGAGCGCGTCCACCCGATCGTCGGGCAACTGCAGGCACTCCAGCGCCTGCTCCTGGCTCAGCCCGATGCCCTGCTCAAGTACCTGCTCGCGGGCCAACCCGAGAATGTCGGCGAGAATATCCGTCATAGAGCTACCGTCCCCATTTCACGACAAAGGCGTGGGCATCGAACTCTCCCCCGAAGTCCGGTGAGAGTGCCGCCCGCGCTATCGAACCGAATTCTTCCATCACGTGGTTACCGCCCGGCACACCGAGGGCGCCTCTGAGGCGGCCGGTGATTCCGTCCGGCAGCGCCCCGACCAACCCGGGAGCGCACTGTGCGGCGGCCAATTCGCTGAGATCACTGGCGTTGCAGCGCATGGCCAGATCGGGTTCGGCCGGCCAGCGCCCGATCAGCACACCGGCACATGGGTGGTCGCCGAGGGCTCGCAGCGTCAGCACGGTGTGGTTCATGGTGCCGAGACCGGCCAGCGTCACGACCAGCACCGCGGCGCCCAGTTCTCGAGCGAGGTCCAGCAGGGTCCAGTGATCGTCGGCATACGACACCAGGAGCCCGCCCGCCCCCTCGACGATCACCTGCTCGTAGCGGGACTCCAGCTGCCGGATCTGCTGCGCCACCTCGGCCAGCGCCAGTGCCGGACGGCCACTGCAGCGGGCGGCGGCCTGCGGCGACAGCGGGTCGGGGAAGCGGCTGAATTCGTAGGTGTCGGTGCATCCGGAGAGCCGGCTGACCTCAGCCAGGTCCCCGGGCTCGCCGGCGAGAAGGCCGGTCTGCACCGGCTTCACCACCGCGACCGGAGCCCTGCCCTGCCGAGCCAGGCCGGTCAGCGCGGCCGTCGCCACGGTCTTGCCGACGTCGGTTCCCGTGCCGGAGACGATGAGGACGCTCACCGCAGAGCGCCGTCGAGGACCGTGCCCACTCGCTGCAGATCCTCCTCGGTGAGGTCGGCCCGGGCGGTGATGCGCAGGCAGGCCCGTCCCGGCGGTACCGACGGCGGGCGGAAGCAGCCGACCCGCAGACCGGCCTCCAGGCAGCGCTGCGCCGCCGCGACGGCCCGGAGGGAATTACCAAGGAAAACCGGCACGACCGCCGCCGCCGGGTTCACCCGTTCCAGGCTGTGGACTCCGGTGATGGCGGCCAGCGCCGTCGCGTTGGCCCGGGCGGAGGCAGCCAACGACGGTTCCTCGCGAAGCACCTGCAGCGCCGCCTGCGCGGCCCCCACCGAAGCGGGGGCCAGCCCGGTGTCGAAGATGAAGGAGCGGGCCGTACTGATCAGCAGGTCGATCACCTCGACGGCACCGAGGACCGCGCCGCCCTGGGCCCCCAACGACTTGGAGAGGGTGACGGTGCGGATGACGTCAGGCTCCGCGGCCAGCCCGGCCGCGACCACGGCACCGGTCCCGCCGTCGCCGACCACCCCCAGCGAATGGGCCTCGTCGACCACGAGCAGACCACCCCGAGCCCGCGTCTCGGCATGAAGTTCACGCAGCGGAGCCAGGTCCCCGTCGACGGAGAAGACAGCGTCGGTGACGACCAGGACGTGCTCGGTCTCGACGCCGGTCAGCGCGGCTCGTACAGCGAGCGGGTCGGCGTGCGAGACGACCCGGATCGGCGATCCACTCAGGCGGCAGGCGTCGATGAGCGACGCATGGTTGGTCGCGTCCGAGACGATGGTGACGTCGGGGCCACCCAGGGCGGTGAGCACCCCGAGGTTGGCCAGGTAGCCGGAGGAGAAGCAGAGCGCGGCCGGCGCACCGGCGAACTCCGCCAGTTCCTGCTCGAAGTCCTGATGTAGTTGGGTGGTTCCGGTGACCAGGCGGGATCCGGTGCTCCCGGCGCCCCAGCGCAGCAAAGCCGCCACCGAGGCATCGATGACTCGCTTGTCCCGAGCCAGACCGAGGTAGTCATTGCTGGCCAGATCCAGCACCGCGTCCTCGGCCGGCCTCGGCCGCAGCCACCGGCGCAGGCCCGCCGCCTCGCGCGCGGCGAGCGATTCCCGCAGTCGGGTAAGCGGGTCGACGGCCATCCCGAGAGTTTCGCAGATGCATCGCCGGAGGCCGGATCGGGTGCTGAACTCTGCGGTATCCGCCTCAGTTCAGCACCCGATGCCGCCAACGCCTACAGCGGCAGGTCCTCCAGCATCTCGGTGACCAGCGCGGCGATCGGCGACCGCTCGGAGCGGGTGAGGGTGACGTGCGCGAAGAGCGGGTGACCGCGCAGCGCCTCGATCACCGCCGCGATGCCGTCGTGGCGTCCGACCCGCAGGTTGTCGCGCTGCGCCACATCGTGGGTGAGCACCACCCGCGACCCCTGACCGATCCGCGAGAGCACGGTCAGCAGCACGTTGCGCTCAAGGGACTGGGCCTCGTCGACGATCACGAAGGCGTCGTGCAGCGAGCGGCCGCGGATGTGCGTCAGTGGAAGCACTTCGATCATGCCGCGGTCGAGGATCTCCTCCATCACCTCGCCGCTCACCAGTGCGCCGAGGGTGTCGAAGACGGCCTGGGCCCACGGCCCCATCTTCTCGTTCTCGTTGCCCGGCAGGTAGCCCAGATCCTGGCCGCCGACGGCGTAGAGCGGACGGAAGACGACGACCCGCTTGTGCGCGCGCCTCTCCATGACCGCCTCGAGCCCGGCGCAGAGGGCCAGCGCCGACTTGCCCGTGCCGGCCCGTCCGCCGAGGGAGACGATGCCGACCTCGGGGTCCAGCAGCAGGTCCAGCGCCACCCGCTGTTCGGCCGAACGCCCGTGCAGGCCGAACGCCTCCCGGTCACCACGGACCAGGCGCAGTGACTTGTCCGGGGTGACCCGCGCCAGCGCGGAGCCGCGCGCGGAGTGCAGCACGATGCCGGAGTGGACGGGCAGATCAGCCGCCGCGAGGAGGTCCTCCCGTTCGGCCATCGGCAGCCGCTCACCGTCGTATAGGGCGTCGACCACCTCGACGGCAACCTCGAGCTCGCTCATGCCGGTGTAGCCGGAGTCGACCGCCAGGCTGGTGCGGTACTCGTCCGAGGGGAGCCCGACCGATGCCGCCTTCACCCGTAGCGGCATGTCCTTGCTGACCAGGGTCACGTCGTGACCGTCGGCCGCGAGGTTCATGCAGACCGCGAGGATGCGGGAGTCGTTGGAGTCGATACGGAATCCGGCCGGCAGCGACGAGAGGTCGGAGTGGTTCAGCTCGACCCGCAGCGTGCCACCGTCCACGCCGATCGGGATCGGAGCGTCGAGGCGGCCGTGCTTGATCCGGAGTTCGTCGAGTGCGCGCAGGGTCTGACGGGCGAACCAGCCGAGCTCTGGGTGGTCTCGCTTAGCTTCCAACTCACTGATCACAACGAGCGGGAGGACCACTTCATGTTCGGCGAACCGTCCGAGAGCACCCGGGTCGGAGAGGAGAACCGACGTGTCGAGAACGAAGGTCTTGACCGGGAATTCTTCAGTGGCGGACGGGCTGGCGGATCCGGAGTTGGATCCACCATTGGGTTCACGGACAGCACTCATGACGCACTCCAGGGATGGGTGTGACCTCAGGTGTTGGAATCCGGACGTCCCGGCCGCCGCGCTGCAGGTGGCGACTCTTCCCCGTGGTCACCCAGACCGCGGGGGCACGTCCGGCCCCTTCGCTGGTCATAACCACCGTTGCGGGACCTCCCGGAGTGGACCGGATGGGCCGGTGCCACCACCAAGAACGTTACGTCGGTTCTGGCCTCTGTGCGCGTTAACACGCAGGTGATCAAACTAACGTTGAACGTTCTGGATTCCCTGGACGAGCGTCAAGCCGGCAAAGCGGTTTAGCTACCGTAGCGGCGCTGGCGCAGACCGTAATCACGCAGCGCACGGAGGAAATCGACCCGCCGAAAATCGGGCCAGAGGGCGTCGCAGAAATAGAACTCGGAGTGCGCGGACTGCCACAGCAGGAAGCCCGACAATCGCTGTTCACCAGACGTTCGGATCACCAGATCGGGGTCGGGCTGCCCGGCCGTGTATAGGTGGTCGGCGATGTGTTCGACATCGATCACCTCGGCCAGCTCTTCGATCGAGGTACCGGCGGCGGCCTGCTCCTGCAGCAGCGAGCGCACCGCGTCGGCGATCTCACGGCGTCCGCCGTAGCCCACGGCGATGTTGACCCGCAGCCCGTCGCGGTTGGCGGTGCGCTCCTCGGCCGACTTCAGCGCGGTCGAGGTCCGCTCCGGGAGCAGGTCGAGGGCTCCGACCACGGTGAGACGCCAGTGCTGCCCGTCGTCGGCCAGCTCGTTGGCGACGCCCTCGATGATCGACAGCAGCGGTTGCAGCTCGTCGTCCGGGCGGGTGAGGTTGTCGGTGGAGAGCAGCCACAGCGTGACGTGCTCGACGCCCGCCTCGGTGCACCACTGGAGGAGGTCGTTGATGCGTCGAGCACCCTCGAGATGCCCGTGGTTTACATCGGTAAATCCGGCGGCCCGGGCCCAGCGGCGGTTGCCGTCGAGCATGACGGCGACATGTTTGGGGACTGGCCGCCCCTGCAGACGGGCACGCAGGCGACGCTCATAGACCGAGTAGACGGCATCGCGTAACCCCACAGTCTCGGAGCATATCGCTGTTAGGTACTCGGGGAGAATCTGCGATCGCGCTGAGGGTCACATTTCGTGATGGCTCGCTGACCGGTAGCGTCCTTGCCATGACAGCGATGGGCTCAGCTGCTCCCGCGCCGGCCCTCACCGGTCCGCTCGTCAAGCCCCGGCTACGCGGCTGGTTTCACGCCTACGCGGCCGCCATCTCGGTGGCTACCGGCGTGGTGCTCGTCGCCGTCGCCGCGGCCCTGCGTGGTCCGCTGGCCGGATGGTCGACGTCGCTCTACGCGCTGACCGTCACCGGACTCTTCGGGATCTCAGCCTTCTACCACCGCGGCCGCTGGTCGCCAGCGGCGCTTCGTACCTGGAAGCGTCTCGACCATTCGATGATCTTCGTCTTCATCGCCGGCACCTACACGCCGATCTCGCTGCTCACGATGCCACGGGACACGGCGATCATGATGCTGACGATCGTGTGGAGTGGTGCCCTGCTCGGCGTGGGGCTGCAATGGTTCTGGCCCGGGCATCCACGATGGCTCTCCGCGCCCTGCTACATCGCACTCGGCTGGGTGGCGATCTTCGTCGTCCCGGATCTGCTGCACAAGGGCGGTGCGGCCACCCTGATCCTCATCCTGGTCGGTGGCCTCTTCTACTCCTCCGGTGCCGTCATATACGCGACGAAGCGCCCCAACCCGGCACCCAAGACGTTCGGCTTTCACGAACTCTTCCACCTCTTCACACTCTTCGCCGCGATCTGCCATTACATCGCGATCTGGTTCGCCGTCTTCTCCTAATCATTCAGGTCCCAGCTCTTCAGGCTCCTCCCCAACCACGGGTGCTCCGCCGCGTTGCTCGACGCGATGGGGTGCCCGTTTTTCCGTTGCGTCCGCACTGCGATCCCGCCCCGGCCCGTCGCATCCCCCCTTCTCCTCCGACCTCCCCTGGCCGGCGGGGAATGAATCGTGGTTGGCACTCGTTAGCAACTGTGTAATCATGTAATCATGTAATTGAGCCCTTAGGAGGCAGACATGAGAAGCAACCACATACCTGGTGAAAGACGCTTCCGCAGTGACGCGGGCGGCGAAGTGCCGACCGGCAGCGGAGCAGACGGAAGCGAGCAAGAAGGCGGCCGAGGACGCGGTGGTCATCGCGGTCCGGGCGGCCACGGCGGCCGCGGTTTCGGTCCGGGGGGACGCGGCGGTGGGCCCGGTGGTCGGGGCGGACCCGGTAGTCGGGGCGGCCCCGGTGGTCGGGGCGGCCCCGGTGGTCGGGGCGGACGTGGATTCGGCCGTCCCGGCGGTTGGCAGCAGGCTGATCTGCCGGCGGCCGACGATACTCTCGATTGGCTGACCGGGCGCCTGCCCGAAGGCTGGTTCGTCGGCGCGCCGCAGGTCGAGATCGACCGCGAGGAGATCACCGTAATCGGCGAGCTTCCGCCATTGGAGGCCGACGGACCGGTCTCGGAGGCCGCCTCGATCGGACGGATCACCCGCTTTCGCGAGGAGACCCGCGACGCCCGCATCAAGATTGCGGACGAGGCCGAGGCCCGCTACGGGCGAAAGGTCGCGTGGGGCGCCTCGATCGGTGAGACGGTCGTCGTCTTCACCCACCTATCGGTGCCGGTGATGACCCGGCTGCGGCAGAGCGAGCGCCAAGTGCTCGACACTCTGGTCGACGCCGGGGTCGCCCGCTCCCGCTCCGAGGCGCTGGCCTGGAGTGTGAAACTGGTCGGGGAGCACACCGACGAGTGGCTGGCCGGTCTGCGGGACGCGATGGCCGAGGTGGACAAGCTCCGCACCGAGGGGCCGAACCTCTAGTCAAATACGGGAGATTGGGGAGTTTGTTGCCCGGATTCCGGGCAGCAGACTCCCCAATCTGCGTCGGATGTGTCGCTGCTAGCCGCGTCGGCTCAAGGCGGCCGCGAGGGCGGCCCCGCTCGTCGTGGGTGCGTCGCAGACCATGCCGTAGCAGACGTAGGCGGCCGCCGATCCGGCGACCAGCGGGCGGAACTGAAGCAGCGGAACACGCTCCGCGTCCGGGTCGCCCGAGACGATCACCGCCCCCGGGGGCCGCTGCCGCCAGGCCAGCTCGGTGAGCGGGCCGGCCTCGGCCGCGGTGCGTTCCCCGGCCGACTCGGCGCCGACGGCCGGAGCCGGGCGCTCCCCCACGATGGCGATCTGCACCGGCCCGGCAACCAGTCCTTCGGCCGCCGCCAATCCCCATCCGAGGAAGCGGGGCTGGGTGGTACCGAGCCAGGAGACAACCTGGAGCGCGCGTTCGGCGGCCTCCCGGTGACTCAGCGAACCGGTGAGTGCCGAGTAGGTCAGTAGCGCGTTGGCCACCGCGCTCTGCCCGCTCGGGGCCGCATTGTCACTGGGGTCCTTCGGACGCTGAACCAACTGCTCAGCGTCATCGGCGGTGTCGAAGAGACTCCCGTCCCGGTCGAGGAAATGTCGCAGCGCGACCCCCAGCAGCGAGCCGGCCGCCTCCAGCCAGCGCGGCTCGGCGGTGGCCTGATGAAGCATCAGCAGCCCGTCGGCCAGATCGCCATAGTCCTCGGCCACTCCGGCCGCCTCACCGGCCACCCCGTCCAGCGAGGTCCGGCGCAGCCGACCGTCGACGAGATGAGTACGCAGCATCAATTCGCCCGCCTGCCGGGCGGCCGCCAGGTACCGGCCGTCGAGCAGCATGCCGGCCTCAGCCAGCGCGGCTATGGCCAGCCCGTTCCAGGCGGTGACCACCTTGTCGTCTCGGGCCGGCTGCGGGCGCTCGGAGCGAGCCTCCAGCAGCCTGATCCGCACTTCCTCCCACCAGGCCGGATCGGCGGCATCTTCGCGCAGTTGCAGCGTCGAGGCGCCCTTCTCGAACGTCCCCACCGCGGTCACGTTCAGCAGCTTCGCCGTACGGGCGGCGTCTCGTGGTCCGAGCACCTGGGTCAGCTGAGCCGGCGTCCAGGCGTAGGTGAGCCCCTCCACCCCGTCGGTGTCGGCATCCAGGGCCGAGGCGAATCCGCCGTCGACTGTGCCCAGGTCGCGGATCAGGAAGTCGGCCGTCTCGCGCGCCACCCGTTCGGCCAGCGGCGAGCCGGTGATCCGCCACCAGTGCAGATAGACCCGTAGCAGCAGGGCATTGTCGTAGAGCATCTTCTCGAAGTGGGGCACCACCCACGCGGCGTCCACGCTGTAGCGGGCGAAGCCGCCGGCCAGCTGGTCATACATCCCACCGCGGGCCATCGCCTCGCACGTCCCCTCGACCATCCGCAGCGCATCGACGTCGCCGGTGCGCTCGTAGCGGCGGAGCAGGAACTCGAGCACCATCGACGGCGGGAACTTGGGGGCGCCGCCGAAGCCGCCGTTAACTTCGTCGTAGCCGGGTGCGAGCCGCAGCGCCGCTGCGTCGAGTTGCTCGGGGCCCGGAATGCTGCGCGTGTCGGGGGCGGTGGGAACCAGATCGGCCAGCGCCGTGACGATCCGTTGGCCGGCGGCCAGCACCTCGTCGCGCTGCTCGTCCCAGGCCCGGGTCGCCGAGATGAGCAGCGACTGGAACTGAGCACGAGGGAAGAATGTGCCGGCAAAGAAAGGGGATCCGTCCGGGGTGAGCAGGCAGGTCATTGGCCAGCCGCCCTGTCCGGTGAGCGCAGTGGTGGCCTGCATGTAGACGGCGTCGATGTCCGGTCGCTCCTCGCGATCGACCTTCACATTGACGAAGTTCTTGTTCATCAACGCGGCGACGTCTTCGTCCTCGAAGGAGTCATGGGCCATCACGTGACACCAGTGGCAGGCCGCGTAGCCGACCGAGAGGAGCACCGGAACGTCTCGGTCCCGCGCCTCGCGGAACGCCGCCTCGCCCCACTCCTGCCAGTCGACCGGGTTGTCGCGGTGCTGTTGCAGGTAAGGACTGCTGGCGAGCGCGAGCCGGTTCGTCATGCCACCAATCATGCTCCACGGTAGTAGTGACCCGACCATCAGACGATCCCGTTGACCCGACTCACCGCGTGATACCACTGCGCCGACGACTTCGGCGTGCGGACCTGGGATTCATAGTCGACGTGCACGATGCCGAAGCGCTTGCCGTAACCCCAGGCCCACTCGAAGTTGTCCATCAGGGACCAGACGAAGTAAGCACGAACATCGGCCCCGGCTTCGATCGCGTCACTGAGCGCCAGCAGGTGGCTCTCCAGGTAGTCGATCCGATCCTGGTCGTGGACGATCCCGCCCTCGCCGACGACGTCCGGGAAAGCGGCCCCATTCTCGGTGATCATCATCGCCACGCCGGGGTAGTCACGGTGCACGCGCAGCAGTAGCTCGGTAAAGGCCTCAGGCTCGATTCGCCAGCCCATGTCCGTGTATGGCCCCGCCTGCGGGACCGAGTACGCCCGGTGGCTGCCGGGCCAGATCGACGGCTCGTCCGCACCCTGCGGATCGTTGGTCCAACGCTTGGTGATCTGGGCCGCCTCCTGCGGGCCGAGGGCAGCGATCAGTGCCGGGGTGTAGTAGTTCACGCCGAGAAGATCGGGGTGCTTGTTGATGTTGTACAGGTCGGTGGCCTGCACGAAGGACCAATCAGTGACGTCGGCGGTGTCCGCGTAGAGCTCCTGCGGATAGGCACCTCTGAGGATCGGATCGAGGAAGATCCGGTTCGCTACCGTGTCGACCGACCGGGCGGCATCGACGTCTGCCGGATCCTGCGTCGCCGGGCGGACCTGGTGCAGATTGAGCGTGATCGAGATCTGCGAGTCGGCCGGCAGTACCGCGCGCAGGGCCGACGTCCCCAGTCCATGCGCCAGGTTCAGGTGATGCGCCGCCATCAGCGATGCCACCAGGTCGGTGCGTCCGGGTGCGTGGACACCACTGGCGTAGCCGAGAAAGGCCGAGCACCACGGCTCGTTCAGGGTGCCGAAGACGCGCACCCGATCACCCAGCTCCTGGCCGATGATCTGGGCGTACTCGGCGAAGCGGGACGCGGTGTCCCGATTGGCCCAACCTCCGAGGTCCTCCAGCGGCTGCGGCAGGTCCCAGTGATAAAGGGTGACAACGGGGTCGATGTGATGGCTGAGCAGCTCGTCGACCAGGCGGGAGTAGAAGTCGAGGCCCTGACGGTTCACCGCACCGGACCCGGTGGGGACGATCCGCGACCAGGCCACCGAAAAGCGGTAGGCCTGCAGCCCCAGCGAGGCCATCAGCGCTACGTCATCGGGGACTCGGTGGTAGTGATCGGCGGCGGTGTCGCCTGTCTCGTTGCCGATCACCCGTCCCGGAGTGTGGCTGAAGGTGTCCCAGATTGACGGGCCCCGGCCATCCTCGGCGACCGCGCCTTCGATTTGATAGGCGGCGGTGGCCGCACCCCAGACGAACCCGGGGGGAAAGGCCGTGCGCAGGGCGCCCGGCCGCGGTCGCGCCGCCGGCGTGGAGCCGACGTCGACCGCCGAGCGGGTCGAGCCTGCTGGTCGCATCTGGGTTGCTGTCATCCGTACACCGCTCCTTGCGCGTGGCTGTCCTTGCGTGTGGCTGTCCTTGCATGTCGCTGCTGATTCGCGTGATCCGCTCGTCTGCCGGGCTGGACGGACCGGGTGGCGGTCCGTTCCTGAGACCGATGAGAGCGCTCTCACGACGTGGCTAAGAGTGATTTATGGTGAGGGTCGCTGTCAAGGGTTCTGCCGAAATTAGTTGTCGCCGAATACAAATCGGCGTGGCCCGTCCGGGTTCGTTGCGGTCGAGGTGTTGCTGGAGGTGTTGGTCGCGACCCGGCCCGGGAGGCCCTGCGCTGACTCAGGCTCTGACTCAGGCGCTGAGTCGCGGAACCAGGGAGACCGGGAGGACGGTGATGCGTTCAGCGGCCTGGCCGGTGATGCGTTCGAGCAGTTTGCGGGCCATCGATTGCCCCATGGCATCAAGTGGCTGCCGGACGGTGGTGAGACCCGGGTTGACCAGGTCGGCCTCGCGAATATCGTCGAAGCCGACGACTGAGATGTCGTTCGGGACGCTCCGTCCGTTGGCGGCGATTACGCTGAGCGCGCCGAGTGCGGTGAGGTCCGAGGCGGCGAAGACCCCGTCTATCGTTGGGTCGTCTCTGAGGAGTCTCGTCATCGCCGCCGCACCACCCTCGACCGAGAAATCGCCGGGAACTATGTGCTTTTTCAACGGTTTCAGTCCGGCGTCGTTCATCGCTTGACGGTAGCCGGCGAGCCGATCGAGACCGGCCGTCATGTCCATCGGCCCAGTGATGGTGGCGATCCGACGGGCGCCGCGGTCGATGAGGTGCTGGGTGGCCAGGCGGCCGCCGCCGATATTGTCCGAGTCCACGTAGTAGATGGATTCGTCGTCGGAGATCGGTCGGCCGTTCAGCACGGTCGGCACACCGAGGGCTTCGAGTCGCTGAGGCAACTGGTCGTCACCGTGCAGTGAGACGAGCAGGACACCATCGACGTGGCCGCCGCGGGCGTAGTGCTCGAAGTTCTCAGCCTCGGCCTGGGTAGAGGCGATGATGAAGATCAGCTGCATGCCGGCTGCGGCGACTGTGGTCTGCGCTCCGCGCAACATCCCCAAGAAATACGGGTCGTTGAAGAGCCGATCGCCGCTCTCGGTGACGAGAAATGCGATCGAATCGCTCCGTTTTGTCACCAACGCCCTGGCCGCCAGATTGGGGCGGTAGGAGATCTCCGCCGCCGCCCGCTGGACGGCCTCACGGGCCTTGTCACTCACATTCGTCGCGCCACGCAGGACTCGGCTGGCCGTTGCTCGAGACACACCGGCCCGCTCGGCGACCACCTCAAGGGTGGGTGCCGTGTGTTCGCCGCCGCTCGCCACGAGGGAGAGTGTGGCATACCGTGTCGAGAGCTCGCGTTGGCCAGCTCCCGACGCGACAGACCTACCCACCCGGCGCGCATCGGATCGGCTCTGTGCCGATCGGTATCGGGGGTGGGTGGTGTTGGGTGTTGCGGACGGGTTGTTGGGTCGGGTCGATCCAGGGTGGTGGGATCCACCAGGGGATGCCGTTGGTCATGGTGAGGGTCCAGCCGAGTTGCTCGAAGGTGCGGTGGTGATGCCCGCAGAGCAGGGCCATCGTGTGAATTGAGGTCTTCCCGCCGCGGTGCCAGGGGATCTGGTGGTGGACCTGAGTCCACTGGACCGGGATGGTGCAGCCGGGGAAACAACACCCCTGGTCCCTGGCATACAACGCGAGCCGTTGAGCAGGAGACGCCAATCGTCGTTGCCGGCCGTGGCTGATGACCCCACCGGTCGGATTGAGCAGCACCGACACCACGTCGGCTTCCTCAGCCACTGCCAGGGCTTCCGGGATGCTGATGAGGTCGCCGTGGCTGGTCGTGGCGTACCCGGTCTGGGTGCGGAACTGTTCGTCGCTCATGGTGATCAGCAACGTGGTCGGTACCCCGCCGCTGGGTGGGAGTCCACCGTCGGCCAGGAGCCGGAGGGAGGAGTCCAGCAACGCGTCGTGACGGCGTTGCGCCGGGGTTCGGGAGTCACGTTCCACCACCCCGCCGCCGACACCGCTGGTCTCTTCGGCTGGGGCGGGGGCGCTGAGACAGTCGAGGACAGCTTCCAACGCGGCGCCGCAGGCCGGGGTCAGTGCCCCGGTCGGGATGACCATCCCATCCAGGCGCCGGGCCAACGTGAACCCCCGGTTCTGCTGCTGACGGGTGTCAGACGGTGCGGTGCCGTCAGGGTCGAGATGGGCCACGATCCGGGTGGCGAGTTTCGCGAGGTCTCGGGGGGTGAACCAGCGGGCCTGGGCCACCAGCTCGGCCTGGACCCGGGCCCCGTGCTCAAAGTCCAGGTCCTCGCTCAACCCGTCCAGCGTGGTGGTGATGACCTTCGCGTGCCCAGCCGAGATCACCCCCGTCTTCTGCGCGGCCGCGGTCTCACCGAACACCGGGTCCAATACCTCCCCGGTCAGACCGGTCCGCGGACCCAGATCCTGCGCCGCTCTGACCCGGGCCTTCGCCTCCCCCGGATCGACCCGCAACACCCCCACCAACAACGCCTGCGGTGACGCGAACCCGAACTCACCGGCCAGTCCTCGTCCCATCACCGCCGACAGCAGCAGATGCTCCACCGCAACCTCACGGCGGCGGTGCGTCTCCCACCCCTGCAGCAGTTCCAGCAACTCAGCGGAGGTCAATGACGGCAACGGGGCGTCGAGCAAGGTGTCGACCGCCGCCGTGACCGCCTCCAACAGGGCAGCCACTTTCGGTGATGCGTCGACTTCAGGCCCTCCAACCATGCCCCCGACACTACTCGAACACGTGAGCGATGACAACCCGAATCATCAACAAAACTAAGGTGATTCGAGCCGCTCGGGATGGCTGGAGTGGTCCCACCGCGAACATACAACACCCCACCGACAATTCAACCGGCCTATCCACAGACATCGAACTATTCGCAGTGTCCCGCACCGCTTAGGGTGTGCCTATGACCGACGATCGCAGCTACGACATCGTGCTCTACGGTGCCACCGGATTCACCGGATCCCTCACCGCGCAGTATCTGGCCCGCCACGCACCGGTTGACTGTCGCTGGGCACTGGCCGGCCGGAACCGGGCCAAACTGGAATCGGTTCGCACGCTGCTCACCACGATCCGGCCAGAACTCGCGGACCTCCCGCTCATCCAGGCCGACGCCACCGATCCAGAGTCGCTGACCGCACTCACCGCGAGCACCCGAGTGGTGATCAGCACCGTTGGTCCGTACATCAACTATGGCGAGCCGTTGGTCGCGGCCTGCGCGGCGGCCGGCACCGACTACGTCGATCTCACCGGTGAGCCGGAGTTCGTTGACCTCATGTATCTGAAGTACCACGAACGCGCGGTTGCCAGCGGAGCGCGACTGGTGCACTCGTGCGGCTTCGATTCGATCCCGCACGACCTGGGCACCTTCTTCACCGTCGCCCAGTTACCCGAGGACGTGGCGCTGACGGTCAGCGGCGTGGTGAGCACCAACGCAACCTTCTCGGCCGGCACGTACCACTCCGCGCTCACCGGTTTCGCCCACGCCCGACAGACGATTCGTACCGCACGCCAGCGCAGCAGCGTGGAAGCTGCGGTCGGCCGGCATTCGGGCTCGACCCGCCGCGCGCGCTCAACCACCGGTCGAGCGCATCGCGTCGAGGGCGGCTGGGCGGTCCCACTACCCACCATCGACCCGCAGGTGATTGCGCGCTCGGCCCGTGCCCTCCCGCGTTACGGTCCCGAATTCCAGTACTCGCATTACGCGAAGGTGAAGCATCTCCCGGTGGCGATCGGGGCCGGCCTCGGCCTCGGCCTGCTGATCGGCCTCGCCCAGATCCCCCCGGTCCGTAAGTTGCTCCTCAGCCGCGCCACGCCCGGCGAGGGGCCGTCGCTGGAGCGGCGCGACCGCAGTCGATTCAGCGTCCGCTTCACCGGTCACGGCGGTGGCCGGACCGTCGTGACGCTGGTCAGCGGCGGTGATCCCGGCTACGACGAGACGTCGAAGATGCTGGCCGAGTCGGCGCTCTGCCTGGCTTTCGACGACCTGCCCAAGACGTCCGGGCAGGTCACCACCGCGACCGCGATGGGACAGGCGTTGCTGGAGAGGCTTATCGCGGCCGGAATCGGCTTCGAAGTGGTTGCGACCGAAGGCCGCTAGAAAATCCCCTTCTCGGCACTGCCGAGGTCGATGGCGCCGAGCGGGATGACCGTCGGCGCCCCGGCCAGCAGGTCGCCGAACTGACTCATCGCGGCCTTCATGTGCGGCGATGCCATGTGCCCCTTCAGATCCTCCGATGAGCCCCACTTCTCGACGGTGACGAAGGTATCGGTGTCCTCCAGACCCCGGTGGAGGCTGTAGTGAATGCAGCCATCCTCGCCATGGGTCGCCGTGGCCAGGCCACTCAGCGCCGCCGCCAACTCGTCGCCCTTCCCGTCCCGGGCCTTGATCACTGCGACGACGTTCACTTCGGGCATCACTGAGCTCCTGACTTTGGGTGTTCCTGCAACCTACGCCGCCACTCCCCCACGGTCGCGCGTAGCCCAGGTTGAGAGGGCGGCCGGAGTCGAATCCGTTCTAAGCTGGGATGCATGAGCGAAGAGCCGAACGAAGAGCCGAAAACCACCTCCTACGACATCCCGGTCTCAGCCCACCTCAAGGACTTCATCGCACAGGATTGGGATCCGGCGCCCCCGATGCCTCACCCGGCCCGCACCGACGGCACGACCTGGACCTCCGCCCGGCGCGCCCGAACGTCGGCCGCCTTCGCCGGTGAACTGATCGTGGTTCCCGCCGGGGCGATGAAGGTACGGGCCAACGACACCGACTATGTGTTTCGAGCGGCGAGCGTCTTCACCTGGCTCACCGGAGAGACGGCCGAGGGTGCGGTGCTGGTACTGGCACCGACGGCCACCGGCCATGACGCGACGCTCTATCTCCGCGAGTGCGCACCAGCCGGAGAACTGGGCTATTTCGCCAGTAGGGACGGCGCCCTCTGGGTCGGAAATGTGCCAACTCCCAGTGAAACGCAGGCAGTTCTGGGGCTGACGACTCGTGGGCTGGCCGAACTGGCCGCTGACTTGGCGCCGTGGCGGGAGAAGGAGGTCGCGCTGCTCGCCGGTTTCGACCCCGGCGTCGACGCCCTCCTACCCCGTGGCTCGGCGACCAAACTGGAGCAGGTGCTCGACGAGCTGCGTCTGGTGAAGGACGACTGGGAACTGGCCCGGCTACAGGAGGCGTGCGATGCCACCAGCCGTGGATTCGCCGACGTTGTAAGGGAATTACCGATGCTGCTGGCCCGGGGCGGCGAGCGCGGAGAGCGCTGGCTGGAGGGGACGTTCTGGCGTCGGGCGCGCATGGAGGGCAACGACGTCGGCTACACCTCGATCGTCGGTGCCGGAGCGCACGCAACCACACTTCACTGGTGGCGCAACCACGGTCGCATCGAGGCGGGTCAGCTGCTACTGGCCGACATGGGGGTGGAGACCGATTCCCTCTACACCGCGGACGTCACCCGCACGATGCCGGTGAACGGTGAGTGGCAACCGGATCAGCTCAAGGTCTACCGAGCCGTCGCCGAGGCCCAGTCCGCCGGAATCGCCGAGGTAAAGGCCGGAGCCGACTTCGGCGCGGCCCACCGGGCGGCGATGTGGATCCTGGCCGATCACCTTCATTCGTGGGGCATTCTCCCGGTCACCGCCGATGTCGCCTGCAACGAAGACACCGAGGCCCCGGGCGCCGGGCTGCACCGCCGCTACACCCTGCACGGCACGTCGCACATGCTCGGTATCGACGTCCATGACTGCGCCAAGGCCCGCTCCGAGACCTACCACAAGGGCACTCTGGCCGCCGGGCACGTCCTCACCGTCGAGCCGGGGTTGTACTTTCAGCCGAACGATCGCACCGCACCGCCGGAGCTTCGAGGTATCGGGGTGCGCATCGAAGATGACATCGTGGCCACCGATGGCGAGCCGATCAATCTCTCGGCTGCGCTGCCCCGCGATCCGGACGAGATCATGAGCTGGATGCGCGAGGTTCAGAACACCTCGGCCCAGGCGTAGAAGTCTGGTCGGCCGATGACCGAGCGGAAGCCGAAGAACGTCTCAGTCGGCAACTGGGTCGAAGGGCAGATCATCCGGGCCCAGCGCCGCGGTGACTTCGATGATCTGCCCGGCGAGGGTAAGCCGCTGCCACCGCTTGAGCTCGGCGGCGACGACATGTCCTGGATCGCCGCCAAGCTTCGCAAGGAGAATCTGCCGGTGGCGGCCGTCCTACCGCCGTCGTTGGCCCTGGCCAAGGAGGTTGAAGACCTCCCGGCGCTGATGCAGCGACAGCACGGCGAACGGGACGTGCGTGCGCATCTGGAGGACTTGAATCTCCGTATCCTGCAGGCGCATCGACGACCTCAGGAGGGCCCGCCGCTGCGGGTGATGACGCTCGACATCGACGAGTTCGTCGCCGATTGGCGACGACGCCGGGACGCCGCCGCCGCGCAGCGGGCAGTCGCAGCCGCCGCGGCGGCGCAGTTGGTCAGCGCTAGGTCCGAGCACTCCGACCTCGCCGGACCGCGCTGGCGTCCGGGGTGGTTTCGACGTCGATCTAGCCGCGAACCGAGGCAGTAGACCGCCAGTTCATGTCGGTTGAAGCGCTCAGCCCGATCCGGAGGGCGTGACCGGACCGCGAGCCTCGGCCGAAGCACCAGCAGCCGGAGACGCCTGGGGCACGGCTGTAGTAGCAGCGGTCGGCGCCGAAGGGGCATCCGGCCGAATCGGGAGGGTCTGCGGAACGGGCCCGTCAGCCGGATCGCCCGGGAACTCCTCTCGCACGGTGCGCAGGTGACGCGACATCGAGCGGAAGAGGAAGTAGCAAGCGATGCAGAGGATCAGGACGATGCCCAAACCCCAGGGCCCGGCCTTGTGGTCCTCGCCGTCACCGCTGTTGTCGGTGGAACCGGTCGGCGCCGCGCTGGCCGCCGACACGACAGCGTCAGCCAGCACCGGGTGGTAGGCGAAGAGATGAGCGGTGGCCTGCTGAAGCAGCGCGGTGGCCGGCTCGGCGGCAATCATCATCGACTCGACATCTCGTCCGCGCTGTGACCGTTCGACGACGCCGGCACATCGGTACCGTCGGCCGCCGGCGCACGCACGCCGGCAAAGAGATCGTCCTCCGGCAATGACGTCGCCACCAGCGCCTGAGCCAACTCGAAGTCTTCGGTGCCCCAAGCGCTGCGCTGGATGTCCAGCGGCGCCTTGAAGAACCAACCGTTGGGGTCGACCTGGGTTGCGTGGGCCAGCAGCGCCGCATCACGCCGTTCGAACCAGTCGCCACAAGCGATCCGGGTGGTGATGTTCGGAACCCGGCGCTTCTCCGATCGTTCGCTCCAGCGCGAGCGAATCTCTTCGAACGGCGACTCGAGCCCCTTCGAGGTCATGGCGTCGTGCAGTGCCTGCATCCGCTCCATGCTGAAGCCGACGTCGTAGTAGAGCTTTGACGGCTGCCACGGCTGTCCGGCGTCGGGGTAGGCGTCCGGATCGCCAGCGGCGGCGAAGGCGCGCATGGAGATGTTGTGGCACATGATGTGGTCGGGGTGCGGGTATCCGCCGTTCTCGTCGTAGGTCGTGATCACCTGCGGTCGGAAGGCGCGGATCTGGGCCACCAGAGCCTCAGCAGCAGTGTCGACGTCCATCAGGCCGAAGCACCCCTCGGGCAACGGTGGCAGCGGGTCGCCCTCCGGCAGGCCCGAATCGACGAAACCCAGCCAGGACTGCTCAACGCCCAGGATCGCTCGGGCTCGATCCATCTCGCCCTTGCGGATCTCGGCGATATTCGCCTCGATATCCGCCCGCCCCTGCAGCGCCGGGTTGAGGATGCTCCCCCGCTCGCCGCCGGTGCACGTGACGACCAGCACCTCAACGCCCTCATCGACGTAGCGGGCCATGGTGGCCGCACCCTTGCTCGACTCGTCATCGGGGTGGGCGTGCACGGCCATCAGGCGCAGCGGCTCGCCCTCCTGGGAGAGCGGGGTCGACCCGGATCGAGCAGACCCGAATCGGGCCGACCCGGATCGAGTGGGGTCAGATTCAGACATTCCGGTTGCAGGCACGCCTTCTATTGTTACTGACCCGGCGGCCTGCTAAGCCACACACCCCGAATCACGGCGCTTGCGGGCCTCGTTGAACGTTCGATTTGGTGTAATCATCGTCCACGGTGTTAGGTTCAGAGTTTCATTTGCTCTAGGAGAATCCATGTCCAGCACGCCCGATACGCAAGTCACCTGGCTCACGCAAGACGCCTTCGATCGTCTTTCGCGTGAGCTTGACGAGCTGGTTGCGAACCGTCCGGCGATGGCGCAGGAGATCAACGACCGACGTGAAGAGGGCGACCTCAAGGAGAACGGCGGCTACCACGCTGCGCGCGAGGAGCAGGGCAAGCAGGAGGGGCGCATCATGCAGCTCCAGCAACTGCTGCGCAGTGCGAAGGTGGGCGAGGCCCCCAGCACCAATGGCAAAGCCGGACCGGGCACCGTGGTCACCGTGCAGTTCGACGGCGACGACGAGCCTGAGAAGTTTCTGATCGGATCCCGTGAAGAGGCCGAGACGACCGATCTGCAGGTCTACTCGGCGGCGTCGCCGCTGGGCCAGGCGCTCACCGGCGCCGGCGCCGGAGCGACGGTGAGCTACGAGACCCCCAACGGCAAGACGCTCAAGGTGAAGTTGCTGAAGGTCGAGCCCTTCGCCGGCTGAATGCCGCTGGAACTAGCCGGCGATGTGCCTTCCCGGGCCCGATGAGCCTGCTCAGGCCGAGAGCTTGCGGAAACGGTGCACGCAGAGCGGGACGAAGACCACCAGCACGCCGACCAGCCAGCAGAGCGACTGAAGCGCACTCGCGGTGACGTCCAGGTTCAGCGCGGCCTGCACGTTGTGGTCGAACCATCCTCGGACGGCGTCGATCACCAGGGTGATCGGGTTGTGCTCGGCGAAGGTCTGCAACCAGCTGGGCATTGAGCTAACCGGGACGAAGGCGGAACTGGCGAAGGTGAGCGGGAAGAGCCAGAGGAAGCCACCGGAGGAGGCCGCCTCGACAGACTTCACGATCAAGCCGATGTAGATCCCGATCCAGCTGAAGCAGAAACTGAAGAAGAGCATCAGTGCGACGCCGGCGACCACGTCGCCGACGGTGCTGTGGAAGCGGTATCCGGTGGCCATGCCGACTGCGACCATGATCAGCAGTACGAAGGCGGAACGGATCGTGTCGGCGATTGCCCGCCCGATGAACATCGCGGCCGGCGAGATCGGCAGGGTTCGGAACCGGTCGACGATCCCCTTTGCCATGTCGTCGGCGACGCCGATACCGGTCGCGGCACCGTTGAAGGCAAGCGTCTGTACGAAGATTCCCGGCATCAGGAACTGCACGTAGGGGATGCCGCCGGTGTCGATCGCACCACCGAAGACGTAGCGGAAGAGCAGCACGAACATGACCGGTTGAATGGTTGAGAAGACCAGCAGATCAGGAATGCGCAGGGCGGTGCGCAGCAGCCGCCAGGTCATCGTCAGGGAGTCGGTGATCACCGAACCCCGCCGAGCGACGAAGGTGTTGTGCGGCGCGCTGAGGGCGGTCATGAGTGGCGTCCCTTCACTGGCTGCTTCGGTTGGGCACCCGCGGTCGGGGCGTCGGCCCCGGTTTCGTCGGTGGCGGCGTGCCCGGTGAGCGAGAGGAAGACGTCATCGAGCGTCGGCCGCCGCAGCGCGAGATCCTCGATCACGATGCCGACCGCGTCCAGTTGACGAACCACCTCGGCCAGCACGCTGGCACCCCCGGTGATCGGAACCGAGAGACGACGGCTCTCGGCATCCACCGAGGGGTCGGCCCCGTCGCCGACGCCGCGCATGATCGCCGCGGCCGTATCCAGCGCCGAGGAGTTGGCGGCTGTGGGGTTGGCGGCTGCGGAGTTGGCGGCTGCGGAGTCGACGGCTGCGGAGTCGACGGCTGAGGTACCGACGGCGGCGATCGCCAGTTCGAGCCGGGCCCCGCCGACCTGCGACTTCAACTCGTCGGAGGTGCCACGAGCGATCACCTTGCCGGCATCGATCACCGCGATCGATGACGCGAGCGCGTCGGCCTCCTCCAGATACTGCGTGGTCAGCAGCATCGTGGTGCCTTCCCGCACGAGGTCTTCGATCACCGTCCACATACCGAGGCGGCTGCGCGGGTCGAGGCCGGTGGTGGGCTCATCCAGGAAGAGAACCTGGGGCTGCGAGATGAGGGAGGCGGCGATATCCAGCCGGCGCCGCATACCGCCGGAGTAGGTCTTGGCGATTCGCGAGGCGGCGTCGGTGAGGTCGAAGCGCTCGAGCAGCTCATCGGCCCGGGCGGCGGATCGGGCTCGGCCGAGATGGAAGAGGCGGCCGAAGAGGATCAGGTTCTCCCGCCCGGTGAGGTAATCATCGATCGCGGCGAACTGCCCGGTTACCCCGATGATTCGTCGCACCTGTTCGGGATGGGTGGTGACGTCGATGCCGCGCACCACCGCCCGTCCCGCGTCCGGGCGCAGCAGCGTGGCCAGCACGCGCACCGCAGTGGTCTTCCCAGCGCCATTCGGCCCGAGCAGACCGAGGACGGTGCCCTCGGGGACGGCAAGATCGAGCCCGTCCAGGGCAACTGTGCGGCCGAAGTGTTTGACCAGGCCCTCGGCTATGACCGCATCAGACATGCAACGAACCTATCGTCAGCCACCGACAACCTGCACCCGCGTTTTCGATTCAGGCGGCCAGTGTCGACATGTTCAGCGGTCAGGCGGCTGCGGGCTCAGCGTCGACGACGTGGCGCGGCACGCTCAACCAGCTCCGGCTCGCCGGGAATGCTCTCGGTGCGAGCGCGCAGGCCGCCGGCCAGCACCAGCAGAACGTCGGCGACCTCAGCCAGATCGCCTGACGGGATCTGATCGAAGGCGTGCAGGAACCATTCCCGCGCGGCGGCAACCGCCATGTTGCCGTCCGGGGTGAGCTGAATGATGCTGCGCCGCCGATCATTCGGATCGGCCACGCGCTCGGCGATGGAATTGCGCTCCAGTCGATCGACGAGGGCGGTGGTGGAGCTGGTGTTGAAGCCCATTGCGGCGCCCAGTTCACCCTGCCCCATCCGGCCCCGGGCGAAGAGGTAGGAGACGGCTTGGGTCTCGCTCACCGTCAACGCCAGCTTGGCGGCGACCACCTGTCGATAGCTCTCAGCGGCCAGAATCAGCTCTCGCAGGGCGGCGACCGCGGCATCGATCGGAGCACGGTCGGGCATATCGGGGGTCTCCATCGTGGGCATGTTCCTAATTAACTCGTTCAACGTTCAACTTGACAGACGTTTTACTTGATTATTACTCTACTCGAGGAACGATCCACTAGCTGGATGGTTCGGCGGGACGGCAGCGGGGGCTGCGCGTCTGGCCTGAGGAAGCGATCGGCCCGGGGGTCAATCGCCGACTTGCACGAGCTCGACCCGGGGGGGTCGACCACGAGTTCGTTCGAGCGGGCCGTTGCCTGTCCACCGTGCTTGCGCACGAGGCGACGGTCCGCTCATCGATTCTGCCCCACCGATCGGAGCGGCCCGACCAACTCGGATTTCGCAGACGCTCACCAACCCAGGGGCGGAGCGGCGATTCATCTCGGAGCGAACAGCGGGTGCTGGCACGCGCGGAATTTGCGCCGTAGCGTCGAAGGGGTGACCTCACCTGACTTCGGCAGTGACCTCCCAGTCGACGGCGTCAACGAAGCCCCGACGATCTCCACCCTCGGCGACCTCCGGGCCAGCGGCCATGTGCATCGCAGCGTGAAGGCCGAGATCCGACAGAATCTGATCAACCGCCTGGCGACGGGGCAGCCCTCCGTCCCCGGCATCGTCGGTTTCGACGACACCGTGCTCCCCGAGATCGAGCGGGCCCTGCTCGCCGGCCACGACATCGTGCTGCTCGGCGAGCGCGGCCAGGGCAAGACGCGTCTCATCCGCACTCTGGTCGGGCTACTCGACGAATGGACTCCGGTGATCGCCGGCTCCGAACTCAACGAGCATCCCTACCATCCGATCACCTCTGGATCGCTGATTCGCGTGCAGGAGTTCGGTGATTCGCTACCCATCAGCTGGCGGCACCGCAGCGAACGAATCGGCGAGAAGCTGGCCACTCCGGACACTTCCGTCGGTGATCTCATCGGCGACATCGACCCGATCAAGGTGGCCGAGGGGCGCACCCTGGGTGACCCGGAGACCGTGCACTATGGCCTGGTTCCGCGCACGAATCGCGGTATCTTCGCCGTCAATGAGCTCCCCGACCTGGCCGAGCGAATCCAGGTCGCACTGCTGAATGTGCTGGAAGAACGGGACATTCAGATCCGCGGCTACCAGCTCCGCCTGCCGTTGGACCTGCTCATGGTCGCCAGCGCCAACCCCGAGGACTACACCAATCGCGGACGCATCATCACTCCGCTGAAGGACCGCTTCGGCGCTGAGGTACGCACCCACTACCCGCTCGAACTGGCCGACGAACTGCGCCTGATGGCCCAGGAGGCCGCGGTGCTCTGGGGCGACGAGGCGGGCGGCGACGCGCTCGCGGCACCGGTCGTCCCCGGACATCTCCTCGAGATTGTCGGACGATTCGCCCGGACGGTGCGCGACGCACCCCAGGTCGACCAGCGCTCCGGAGTCTCGGCTCGCTTCGCCATCGCCGCCGTCGAGACGGTGGCCGCCAGCGCCGTGCGCCGGGCCGCGATCAACGGTGAGGCGGTCGCCGTGGCCCGGGTGGCCGATCTCCCCGCCGTCGTCCCGGCCTCCCGCGGCAAGGTGGAGTTCGACGACGCCGACGAGGGGCGCGAGTTCGAGGTGCTGGAGCACCTGCTCCGGCTGGCCACCGCGGCGACCTATCGCGCCCGGCTGGCCGGACTGGACCTGCGGCCACTGCAGCAGAAGTTCGACGACGGCCTGGTCATCGAGACCGGCGACACCGTATCGGCCGAGGAGCTCCTCCGCCAGATCGGTGCCGTCCCCGGGTTGAGCGACTTGCTGGAGCGTCTGGAGCCGGACGGATTGGGCGAGGGGCCGGCCGCGGTCGGGGTCGCCGCCGCCGCCGTCGAGTTCGCTCTCGAAGGGCTATACCTCAATAAAAGACTGGCGAAAGACAGCTCCGGCGGACGGACGGTCTACGGCGCATGACCGCTCGCTACGGCGCCTGGCACGGCGGTCCGGATCCACTGGACTCCCCCTTCGACGTGCGCCGGGCGCTGGACGAGCTGGGCGAGGACGTGCTGGCCGGCGGGTCACCTCGCGACGCCCTGCGTAGCCTGCTGCGCCGAGGGCTGGACGGCCGCTCCGGACTGGACGCGCTGCGCCGCAAGGCGCGCGAGCGGGCCCGGGCCCTGCGCCGGGACAACCGTCTGGACGGGACGCTGCAGCAGGTTCGTGAGCTGCTCGACCAGGCTCTGGAGGCCGAGCGTCAGGCCCTCTTCCCCGACCCGGCCGACTCGGCCCGGATGGCCGAGGCGGAGCTGGACGCGTTGCCGAGCGACACCTCGCGAGCGGTTCGGCAGCTGAGCGAGTACCAGTGGCGCGATCCACAGGCCAAGGCGAAGTACGACGAGATCCAGGAGCTACTGCGTAGCGAGGTGCTGGACGCGCAGTTCGCCGGCATGCGGGATGCACTGGCCGGTGCCGACGCGCAGGACTTCGCCGCGATCGCCGAGATGATGCGAGCGCTGAACGACATGCTCGACGCCGACGCCCGGGGCGAGCACACCCAGGAGCAGTTCGACGAGTTCATGAACCAGTACGGCCAGTATTTCCCGGATAATCCGACGAACCTGGCCGAGCTGGTCGACTCGCTGGCCCGACGCTCCGCGGCGGCCCAGCGGCTGATGAACTCGCTGAGCCCCGAGCAGCAGGCCGAACTGGCCGGGCTCATGCAGCAGGCCATGGCCGATGCCGGGCTCTCCGAGCAGATGGGACGCCTGCAGGATTCGCTTCGCGCCGCCCGTCCCGACCTGCAGTGGGGTGGTCGGGAGCCGAACAACGGCGGTGAGGGGCCGGGGATGGGCTTCTCCGACGCGACCCAGGCCCTGGCCGAGCTGGCGGATCTGGACGAACTCGCAGCGCTGGCCGGGCAGGACTACCCTGGGGCGAGCCTGGACGACATCGACGACGAGCTCATCGAGCGGGCCCTCGGCCGGCCGGCCGTCGAGGATCTGGAGAACCTGCGCCGCATCGAGCGCGAACTGCAGAAGCAGGGTTACCTGGAGCGTGGGGGCGAGGGGCTGCAGTTGAGCCCGCGCGCCCTGCGCCGCCTCGGGGCGACCGCGCTGCGCCGGGTGTTCGCCGACCTGGAGTCGGTGGGACGCGGTGGCCATGACGTGCGCAACGCCGGCGCGGCCGGAGAGGTGACCGGCGCGAGCCGGCAGTGGCAGTTCGGGGACGAGCAGCCGCTGGACGTGGTGCGGACGGTGCGGAACTCGGTGCTGCGCAGTGGCCGGATCGATCGCGGTGCCGGTCGGCGCATCGAGCTGGCGCCGGAGGATTTCGAGGTGGTGGAGACCGAGCGTCGTTCGTCGTCGGCGATCGCGCTGCTCGTCGACATGTCCTGGTCGATGGAGCTTCGCGGAACGTGGGGTGAGGCGAAGACCACCGCGCTGGCCCTGCACTCGCTCGTCACCACCAAGTACCCGCAGGACGCCATCGAGATCATCGGGTTCAGCGACTACGCCCGCGTGATGACCCCGCGGCAGCTGGTCGACCATGATTTCCAGCGGGTGCAGGGCACCAACCTGCAGCACGCCCTCATGCTGGCCCGCCGGCATCTGGACAAGCACAAGACCTCCGACCCGATCATCCTGGTGATCACCGACGGCGAGCCGACCGCGCACCTGGCCGCCGACGGCTTCGCCGACTTCGACTGGCCGCCCTCGCCGCAGACCCTGGCCGCCACCTTCGCCGAGGTGGAGCGCTGCACCCGGCGCGGGGCCACCATCAACGTCTTCATGCTCGACGACGAGCCCCGTCTCATCGACTTCATGCAGGAACTGGGGCGGCGCAACGGCGGCCGGGTGCTCCTCCCGGCCCGCGGAGCGCTGGGCGAGTACGTCGTCACCGACTACCTGCGCTCCCGCGACCGCGGCCGCCGTCGCGCCGGCTGAGCGTCTACCGGGTGGCGCGAACCAAATCGCCACCCCGCCTCGTCTAAGAGAGTGTCAGGAGAGACGAGCAGCAGGAGGATGGACGAATGCCAGACGAGGAGGCCTTCCGCGCCTTCGTCCAACTGCACGGCTCTCAGCTGACCCAGACCGCGCGGCTGCTCACCGGCAGCCACCACGGCGGCGAGGATCTGGCCCAGAACGTGCTGATCAAGCTGTACCTCAAGTGGGACCAGGTGAGCGCGCCGCTGGCCTACGCCCGCAAGTCCCTGGTGAGCACGCACATCGACTCGACCCGGCGGCGTTGGTGGGGCGAGCGCCCCACCGTTGAACTGCCCGACCTGCACAGCGTCGACGACGCCTCCCAGAGCACGGTTGCCAAGGACGAGATACGGCAACTGCTGACGGGGTTGAGCCCACGCGAGCGGGCCGTCGTGGTGCTGCGCTACTACTGCGATCTCTCCGAACGCGAGACGGCCGAGATCCTGAAGATGCCCGTCGGCACGGTGAAGAGCGCCTGCGCGCGGGCGCTGACCCAGCTGCGCGTGACGGCGACGATCGGAGAAGGAAGGTGAGCGACAGATGAGTCCCAGCGAAGAGCAACTGCGCGCCGCGCTGCGCGCCGACGAGCCGTCCGCGCCAGATGCCGGTCCGATCATCGAGCAGGCGGTGGCGGCCCGGCGAACCCGGCGGCGAAACCTGGCCGGGGCGACCGGCGCGGTGCTGATGGTGCTGGCCATCGCCGGCGTCGGGGTCGCGGTGAAGCGCTCAGGCTCGACGAACGACGTCACAGCCCCAGCGGCCGCCGGAACCGCTCCCGCGGTTACTTCCAGCGCTACCGGCGTGGCCTCAAGCGGGTCAGCCTCAAGCGGGCCGACCTCAGCCGGCGGCGTGCCGTACCACGTCCCCGCCGACTCGAACTGTCCGACCACGCTGCCCAACGTGACGATCCCCGGCGACACAGCCGGCTGGTCGACGCCGCTCATCAGCTCAGACGCAGCGTCGATTCTGCTCTGCACCTATGACCCCACCGCACCTAGCGTGCCGGTTGGACACACGCTCTTCGATCGCACCCAGTCCGCGCAGCTGGCCGCAACGCTGAACAATGCGCCGATACCGGCCGAGCAGTTCGCCTGCCCAGCCATGGCCGGACCGAAGTTGCTGTTGATCGCCAGCACCGGAGCCGGAACGAAGGTGGTCGAGGCCGACACCGTCTGTGGCACCTTCACCGACGGCGTCGGCCTTCGGGTCAGCCCAGACCTGGCGACCCAGGTGCTCAACGAAGCGGGTTACAGCCCGACTGACGCGACCAACTCCGGGAAGGCCAGTCATGGACCGGGGCCGGCGAAGTAGAACGTCCTGCAGCGTGCGGGCCCAGGTACGCATACTGCAGGACTTTCGCGTCGCCAATCGGTTCAGCTGAACCGATTCTGTCCGACCCCGCCGGTAGGTTTGAAGCCATGACCGGAATGCCCACGCTGCGCACCGAACGCCTCATCCTGCGTCCGTTCCGGGAGGCGGACGAGGAGGCCGCGATGCGCTTCCACTCCCGCGAGGACGTCACCCGCTATATCCCGTGGCCGGCCCGCAGCCGCGAGGAGGTACGCGAGGCGATCGCCAAGTACATGACCGGCCAGTCCCTGGTCAATGACGGCGACTTCACCAACTTCGCCGTCGTCGAGGCCCCGGCTAGCGGCGACGGTGACGGCGCTGGCGACAGCGCTGGCGCTGGCGCTGGCGACGAAGTCAGCGACCTAATCGGTCAGGTCGTGCTCATGCTCCCCAGCGCCGAGCATCGACACGGCGAGATCGGCTACATCTTCGACCCGAGCGCACAGGGACGCGGCTACGCGGCCGAAGCCTGCCGCGCCGTGCTGAGCTGGGGGTTCAGCGAGTTCGACCTGCACCGGGTCAGCGCCCACATCGACGCCCGCAACAAGCCCTCAGCCGCCTTGGCCGCACGTCTGGGCATGCGCCTCGAGGGTCACCTGGTCGAGAACGAGTGGTTCAAGGGTGAGTGGAGCGACGAGCTGATCTACGCGGTGCTGGCCGAGGAGTGGGCCCCGCGCTCGAGCGCCTGAGCCAGCGCCTGATCCAGATCGGCGATGAGATCGTCGACGTCTTCTATCCCCACCGACAACCGCACCAGGTCGGCCGGCACGGCCAGTGGCGAGTTGGCCACCGAGGCATGAGTCATCCGGGCCGGGTGCTCGATGAGTGACTCCACCCCGCCCAGCGACTCGCCCAGCGTGAAGATCTCGACCCCGGCACAGACGGCCAATGCCAGGTCCTCCCCGGATTGCGACGACGTTCCGTTGAGCCGGAACGAGATCATCCCGCCGAAGTCCCGCATCTGAGCGGCCGCGACCGCATGCCCGGGATGCGTGTCCAGCCCCGGGTAGTGCACGGCCGACACCGCGTCGTGGGCGGCCAGGAAATCGACGACGGCGGCTGCGTTGGCACAGTGACGATCCATCCGGACGCCGAGCGTCTTCAGGCCGCGCAGCACCAGCCAGGAGTCGAACGGCCCGGCCACCGAGCCCATCGCATTCTGGTGAAACGCCAGTCGCTCCCCCAGCTCGGCGTCGGCCGCCACCAGCGCGCCGCCGACGACATCGCTGTGCCCACCGAGGTACTTCGTCGTCGAATGCACCACCACGTCCGCCCCGAGCGCCAGTGGCTGCTGCAGATAGGGCGAGGCGAAGGTGTTGTCGACGGCCAGCAGCAATTCATTCGCCCGAGCGACGTCGGCCAAGCCGGCGATGTCGGCTATGCCGAGCAGCGGGTTGGTCGGGGTCTCACACCAGATGACCCGAGTCGTGGGGCGCACCGCCGCCCGGACCGCGTCCAGATCACCGAGCGACACCGGGGTGTACTCCACGCCCCAGCGGGCGAAGACGGAGGCGACCAGTCGGAATGTGCCGCCATAGGCGTCGTCCGGGAGCAGGATGTGGTCCCCGGGTTGGCACACCGTACGCAACAGCGTGTCCTCGGCCGCCAATCCGGAGGCAAAGGCCAGCCCACGGGCGCCGCCCTCGGCCGCGGCCAGCGCCGTCTCCAGCGCGGTGCGGGTCGGATTCGCGCTTCGGCTGTACTCATAGCCACCCCGTAACCCACCGACACCGTCCTGCTTATAGGTCGAGGTCTGATAAATCGGGACGGCCACGGCGCCGGTGAGCGAGTCCGGTTCCTGCCCGGCGTGGATGGCGCGTGTGTTGAATCCGGCGATCTCAGGCATGTGGTTCACGTTACTCAGGGCACCCAGAAATTTGAGCTCCACAGCTGAATGTGGTGTGGTCAAAGGACTGTCCACAGATTCTTCCAGCATTGTCGAGAGGATATGGCCGAATCTTCGCCGCCGCGTAAACCGGGTGCCCGGCACGCTGCGCCACGCCGTGAGGCGGACGCGGCGGCCAGTTCCGCCGGTTCGCGCAGTGCCGCCGGTGGCAGCCGGCTCTCGCGGGGCTGGGTCACCTCGGCCCCCGTCGTGATCACCGCGATTGTCGTGGTGGCGCTGGTGGCGCTGGTCGGAACCCGACTTCGGAGCTTCGAGAACGGTAAGTCGCAGCAGAACGCGTCCACGTCGACGAAGCTGGCGGTGAGCCCCTCGGCTGCGGCCCGCCCCACTCCGAAGCCCACCGCTGTGCCGACGCCGACCCCCGCCCCGACACCCAATCTGCAGGCCCTGACCCAGGCCGCGAAGCTCAACGCCGGCCAGTCGGTCAAGGCAGTGATGGCCAAACATCCGGGCATCGACGTCTCGGTGGCCGCCCTCAACCTCAGCACCGGCGCCAGCTTCCGCTACGGGTCGACCAGCGGCATGGTGGAGGGGAGCATCGTCAAGCTCGACATCCTGCTCTCCGGTCTCGCGGATGAGGACGGCCTCAGCTCCTACCAGCGCAGCAACGCCGTGCCGATGATCGAGAACAGCGACAATGGCGCCGCCGACTCACTCTTCCGCTCGATCGGCGGGAACGCCACTATGAACGCCGCGAACAAGCGGTTCGGCCTGACCAGCACCGACCTCGACGGCTCCGGACAGTGGGGCCTGTCGACGACCTCGGCGGCCGACCAGATCCTGCTGCTCAAGCAGCTGACCGGCGCCTCGTCGGTGCTCAGCGCGAAGGAGAAGTCCTACGCGCTCGGGCTGATGAGCGACGTCGAGAAGGACCAGCGCTGGGGCGTCGGAGCGGCCGCCGACAAGGGCAGCAGCTTCGTCAACAAGAACGGCTGGCTGAACGTGGACAACGACGGCGGGCTCTGGCTGACGAACAGCAACGGCATCATCACCGTGGACGGCCAGAAGGTGCTGCTGAGCGTGCTGACCCAGCACAACCGGTCCTTCGGTGCCGGGGTGAGTCTGGTCGAAGCCCTGGCCAAGGCGAGCGCCCCGGGTGTCATCGCAGCGGGTTAGGTCAGCGGGAGGTCGCCAGATGCCCCAGCAGATCCTGTCTCGTCAGCACGCCGGCCGGCTTCCCGTCGAAGTGCACGAGTAGCGCGTCGGCCACCTCCAGTTCCGCGATCGCCACCGAGACCGGCTCGCCGGAGCCGATGATGGGCAGCGGCGGCGACATGTGCGGCTCCACCGGATCGGCCAGCGACGCGGTGCCGGCGAAGAGCGCGTCCAGCAGCGCCTTCTCGGCCACCGATCCGACCACCTCACCGGCCGTCACCGGCGGCTCGGCCCGCACCACCGGCATCTGCGAGACCCCGTACTCACGCAGGATGTCGATCGCCTCGCGGACGGACTCGTTCGGGTGGGCATGCACCAGCGAGGGTGTCTGGCCGGATTTGGCCAGCAGCACGTCACCGACGGTGGTCTCCCCGGCCGTGTGCATGAACCCGTAGTCGGCCATCCACTTGTCCGAGAAGATCTTCGACAGGTAGCCGCGGCCGCCGTCGGGCAGCAGCACCACCACCACATCGTCGGGCCCGAGCCGCTCGGCGACCCGCACCGCGGCCACCGCCGCCATACCGCAGGAGCCGCCGACGAGCAGCCCCTCCTCCCGGGCCAGGCGTCGGGTCATGGCGAAGGAGTCGGCGTCGGAGACCGCGATCACCTCATCGCAGATGTCACGGTCGAAGGTGGCCGGCCAGAAGTCCTCCCCGACGCCCTCGACCAGATACGGCCGGCCGGTTCCGCCGGAGTAGACCGATCCCTCCGGGTCCGCGCCGATGATCTGGACCCGCCCGTCGGAGCGCTCCTTCAGGTACCGCCCAGCTCCGCTGATCGTGCCGCCGGTGCCCACTCCGGCGATGAAGTGGGTGATCCGCCCCTCCGTCTGCTCCCAGAGCTCGGGGCCGGTCGTCTCGTAGTGCGACTGCGGGTTCGCCGGGTTCGCGTACTGGTCGGGCTTCCAGCCGCCGGGGGTCTCGCGGGCCAGCCGGTCGGAGACCTCGTAGTAGGAGCGTGGGTCCTCCGGCGCCACCGCGGTCGGGCAGACCACGACCTCAGCCCCGTAGGCCCGTAGCGTGTTGATCTTGTCTGCGCTCACCTTGTCCGGGCAGACGAAGATGCAGTGGTACCCGCGCTGCTGGGCGACCAGCGCCAGACCGATGCCGGTGTTGCCGGAGGTGGGCTCGACGATCGTGCCGCCCGGTTGCAGCGCACCCGAGGCCTCGGCGGCGTCGACCATGCGCACCGCGATCCGGTCCTTCACCGACCCGCCGGGATTCAGATACTCGATCTTGGCCAGCACCAGCGGAGCCGCCCCATCGACCACCCGGTGCAGCTTGACGAGTGGGGTGTTGCCGATGAGATCGAGTAGCGATTCGTAGTAACCCATGTAACGAAGGCTAATCTCGAATCGACGACCTGCACCCTCACCAGCGACAATCGGTGGGGACGAGTACGCGAGGCCCACGCCTCGCCGAGAGGAGCTGCGCCGCCATGAGCAGAGCTTCCCGAGCGCGCCGGATCGCCACCACCGCCGCTTACGGCGGTACCGGCCTGGGTGCTGTGGGCCTGGCCGGCGCGGCCGCCTTCTACGGCCTCATCAAGGGCGAGACCGAACTCGCCCGGCGCCGGATTCCCGAGGCCCAGGTGGACGAGGGCGCGTACACCACGCATCTCTGGGCCGCCGAGGGGGTGAGCATCCGGCGCCCACCGATCAACGTGGCCATGATGGGTGACTCCACGGCCGCCGGCTACGGGGTCGCCCGCGAGCGCGACACTCCGGGGGTGTTGCTGGCCATCGGAATATCGACCGTGGCCCGGCGTCCCGTGCATCTCACCAACGTCGCCGTGGTCGGGGCGGAATCAAGCGCACTGCCGCACCAGCTCGGTCAGCTGCCCCGCCACCTGGACCTGGCCATCATCATGATCGGCGCCAACGATGTGACCCACCGCATCAGCGCCCCCGACTCGGTGCGCTTCCTCGGCGAGACCGTCACCGAATTGGTGTCGCGGGGCACCGCGGTGGTGGTGGGGACCTGCCCGGACCTCGGCACCATCCGACCGCTGGCCCAGCCGCTGCGCTACTTCGCCCGCCGCCTCTCCCGCAACCTCGCCGCCGCCCAGACGATCGCCACGGTGGCCGCCGGCGGTCGCACAGTCTCCCTCGGCGACCTACTGGGACCGCTCTTCGCCGCCGATATCGCGATGTTCGGCGCCGACCGCTTCCACCCGTCCGAGCGGGGCTATCGCGAAGCCGCGAACGCGATCCTCCCCTCCACCCTGGACGCCCTCGGCCTGCGCACCCGGGCCCGGTCGGCCTCGACCTTCACGACCCAGCGCCCCAAGCCGATCGCGCGAGCCGCCGCGCAGGCCGTCGCCCTGCCCGGCGCCGAGGTATCGGCGACCGTCAGCAGCACCGGGCGCCCCTGGGCTCAGCTACGTCGGCGACGCCCGGCGACCGCCGAACTGGACACGATCCAGACGGCCCGCGCCACCGAGGCGGCCGACGGCGTCAGCCCGCCAGCGTCCGGTGGCCCGACCGCCGCCGCGAAGAACGGCGCGGAACCGAGGAAGTCGGTCACGCGCCGCACGGTGAGCTACCCACCCACCGAGTAGGCGCCGCGGGTCAGGTCGGGGTCGCGGCCGGTTCGATGTGGTGGCGGCGGAGCAGGACGATGACCAGCATGACGACGTCAGCCAGAATCGCCACGGCCGCACCGGCATAGGTGTGCCCCGCAACCACCGAGCCCGAGACCAGCGAGAAGTCCCAGAGTCCGTGCAGGATCGCGCCGACCACCAGTCCACCTGACACCCGGCGGGTCAAGTAGAAGAAGTAGCCGGCCACGGCGGTGATGGCGACCTGCGCGAGTGCCTTCGGACCTTCGGAGAAGATGTTCGAGGCGTGCACCAGGCCGAAGATGATGCACGACCAGAGGGCGACTCGGGCTTCGCTGAAACCATTGCGCCGGAAGGTCGTGACGCTGATACCCCGGAACAATCCCTCCTCGGCGAAGCCGACGCACATCGTGCCGATCAGCAGCAGCAGCGTGAAGGAGAGTCCCTTGTCGGCTAGGCCGCCGTAGTTGATCACCGCCAGGATCGACACCACCATCACCGCTGGGAGCACCCAGACCCAGCGTCGGACCGGCCGGTCATCGACGAAGACGGGGCGCCACCAGCCGAGCACGGCGACCACCGCGTAGACGAAGATCAGCGAGATCCCGACCGGCACGATCAGGTTGCGCACCACCTCGGCGTTGGTGGTGAACTGGGCGTATCCGGCGCTGCCCTTCTTCTCCACGAGGCGGCCAAGGCCCTGGACGATGAGCAGGTAGACGACGATCAGGGCCAGCAGGCCCAGCACCGACAGGTGACGTTGCCGAGCGGAGCCGGCGCTCGCCGGCTCAGCGGAGGTCTTCTCGGTCATCCAACCCTCATCTTCTGTACGGTTCTTTGGCCCAGCGCCAACCGGCTCAAGTATTTCATCGGCCGCCCGCGCTCTCGTCTGCATCCAGCCGCTCTGCGCGGCGAAATGGGTGCTGTGATGAGGCGATCACGCTCCGTGCACCGGTTGGATGGGTTTGGAAACCCGGCGTAACCGTTCGGGGTTCGGATCGTTGAACAAACTAAGTAGCGGACGCCCTTCGAGGGGGGAGGGCGTTTGCTCTTGCAGAACAAGCCCCGGGGCGAGCATTCAGCTCGCCGCCGGGGCGTTCTACATCTCGGGCCCGCGGCGGACGGCTACTGACTTTGCGGTGGCCCGGCTGGTGCCGAGCGCCAGCCTGTTCACCTAGTAGCCATGCACCTAGTCGCTATGCACCTAGTTGCGCAGGTTTCCTAGCAGTCGCAGGATCTCCAGGTAGAGCCAGATCAGCGTCACCATGATGCCAAAGGCGCAGTACCAGGCGAACTTCTCATCGGTACCACGGCGGATCGACCGCTCGATGAGATCGAAGTCGAGCACCAGGTTCAGCGAGGCGATCACGATGCAGAGCAGGCTGAAGCCGATGCCCAGCAACCCACCCTCGCGCAACCCGAGGCCGCCGCTGTGGAAGAAGGATGCGATGAGGTTGACCAGCATCAACCCGACCAGGCCGATGGTCGCCCCAGCCACCACTCGCCAGAGGCGCGGAGTTACCCGGATGGCGCCGATCTTGTAGACGAAGAGCATGCCGGCGGCCACCATGATGGTTCCGGTGATGGCTTGCACGACGATCCCCGGGTAGGCCGACTCGAAGGCCCGGCTCACCGCGCCCAGGAAGAGCCCCTCGAAGGCGGCGTAGGCCAGCGAGGTGAACGCGTTGGCCTTGGTCGTGAAGGCGATGTAGAGCCCGAGACCGAGGCCACCGAGAACCCCGACCAGGATGAGCGCGCCGGCCACGCTCGAGTTGGCCAGCGCCCAGGAGACCGATCCGCTGAGCATCACGACGACGAGCATCGCGGCGGTGCGAACCACCACATCGTCGAGCGTCATGTAACGATTGCCGCTACCCGCCACCGGCTCGAAAGACACCGGGCGAGTGGCCCCCGCCATCCCCGACGGAGCTGCTGGCGGCAGACCGGAGGTGGTGGACATGGGTTGCGGCGAAGCCGGCGCGGGTGCCTCTAACTTCGTCAGTACCGGATTGCTGGCCACCTGTTACCTCCTGCTATGCATGTATTACCGCTGTGACGTCGACCTCCTGTCGGAGGGCGGTGCGAGCACGATAACTGCTTTCTCACCGACTGCCTCTCCAACGTATGGCGAGAGGTCGTAGTTCCAGAAAAAATGTTGCGCGTACGACTGGCGTAAAAGCCTACTGGGTAGTAACTTTCATTTCGAGATATCTGTAACCCACGGGTACATATAAGGAGAGACTAGATGGCGGAGAAGCGCACGAAGGCCAAACCGGCCGACGTCGTGATGGGTGCTGCCCTTTCGGCACTCAACGCGGCGGCCGGATCGAAGGCCCTCGACCGGTTCAACCTGCGCAAGCCGCTGGAGCGGGCGGTCTTCCAGGGCACCAAGTCCGGCTTCCGCACTCTGGGCGCGGCGAATCGCAAGTTCACCGCGATCAAGTCCTCCGGGTCGCCAACCCGTCCCCGCACGGCCTCGCAGCGGGCGGTCTTCGACCTCACGCCCACCGAGGACCAGCAGATGATCCGCGAGATCACCACTGAGTTCGCCGCCGAGCAGGTACGTCCCGCCGCCGCGGCGGCCGACACCGAGTGCGCTCCCCCGGCGGCGATGCTCAAGCGAGTCTCCAGCGAACTCGGCATCAACGTCGTCGGCATTCCCGAGAGCCTCGGCGGGCTCGGCAGTGAGCGTTCGACGACAACCAGCGTGCTGGTGGCCGAGGCACTCTCGCACGGCGACATGGGTCTAGCCCTCGCCGCTATCGCGCCGTCGGCGGTGAGCACGGCGATCGTGCTCTGGGGCGACGACAGCCAGCAGTCCACCTACCTCCCCTCCTTCGTGGCCGACAGCAGCCCGGCGGCCGCGCTGGCCGTGCTCGAGCCGCGGCCGCTCTTCGACCCATTCGACCTGGGTACCCGGGCCCGGCGCTCGGGTGGCGGCTTCGTCCTGGACGGGGTGAAGTCCCTGGTTCCACTTGCCGCCTCGGCTGAGCTCTTCGTCATCGCGGCCGACCTCGAAGGCAGTGGGCCGGCCCTGTTCATCGTCGAGTCCGACACCGCCGGACTGGTCATCGAGGCGGAGCCTGCGATGGGTATCCGGGCCGCGTCGCTCGGGCGGATCCTGCTCAACAACGTGACGGTGCCGGCCACCGCCCTGCTCGGCGAGGGAAAGGCCGAGCACTACGCCGACTGCATCCGTCTCGGCCGTATCGGCTGGAGTTCGCTCGCCGTCGGCACCGCGCAGGCTGTCCTCGACTACGTCATTCCGTACGTCAACGACCGGGTTGCCTTCGGCGAGCCGGTGAGCCATCGCCAGTCGGTCGCCTTCATGGTGGCCAACATCGGTATTGAGCTCGAAGGGATGCGGCTGGCCACCTACCGGGCGGCCTCCCGCGCCGAACAGGGCAAGTCCTTCGCCCGGGAGTCGGCGATCGCCCGTCGCCTCTGCAGCGAGTACGGAATGCAGATCGGCAGCAACGGCGTCCAACTGCTGGGCGGCCACGGCTTTGTGAAGGAACACCCGGTGGAGCGCTGGTACCGCAATCTGCGCGCCGTATCGATCATGGAAGGTGCGGTGCTCGTCTGATGCTGAACCTCGACGTCCCCTCAAAGTTTACGACGCTTCTCGACCAGGCCCATCAGGTTGCCATCGAGATCTTCCGCAAGAACTCCCGCAAGTACGACCTGGCCGAGCACGAGTACCCGAAAGAACTCGACATGCTGGCCGCCCTGATGGACGGCATGAACTCCTCGGGTGAGTCCGAAGGCGCCGGTGCCACCGGCGTGCGCCGCGACGGCTCCAAGCCGAAGAAGGGCGAGGTTCGCAACGGCGGAAACATGTCCGCCGTGCTGTCCATCATCGAGGCCTGCTGGGGCGATGTCGGCCTGGTGCTGTCGATGCCACGGCAGGGTCTGGGCAACGCCGCGATCGCCTCGGTCGCCAACGACGAGCAGTCCGAGCGTTTCGCCGGAGTCTGGGCCTCGATGGCGATCACCGAGCCTTCCTTCGGCTCCGACTCGGCCGCCGTCTCCGCCACCGCCGTACTGGACGGCGACGAGTACATCATCAATGGCGAGAAGATCTTCGTCACCGCCGGCGATCGCTGCGATGCCGTCGTCGTCTGGGCCACCGTCGACAAGTCCAAGGGTCGCGCCGCGATCAAGTCCTTCGTCGTCCAGAAGGGCACGTCGGGCATGGTCGTCGAGCGTCTGGAGCACAAGCTCGGTATCCGGGCGTCGGATACCGCGACGATCCGCTTCACCGATTGCCGCGTACCCAAGGAGAATCTGCTCGGCAGCCCCGAGGTGGACGTCGAGGCCGGCTTCGGTGGCGTGATGCAGACCTTCGACAACACCCGGCCGCTGGTGGCCGGAATGGCGTTGGGCGTCTCCCGGGCCTCGCTCGACGAGACCCGTCGAATCCTCACCGAAGACGCGCACATCGAGATCGACTACGACCGTCCGGCCCAGAGCCAGACGGCGGCCGCGGCGACCTTCCTGCAGATGGAGTCGGACTGGGAGGCGGCCTACCTGATGACGCTGGAGGCGGCCTGGATGGCCGACAACAACAAGGCGAACTCGCTGCAGGCCTCGATGGCCAAGGCCAAGGCCGGCCGGGTCGCAACCGACATCACGCTGCGCTGCGTGGAACTGGTCGGTTCGATCGGATACAGCGAGAACGACCTGCTCGAGAAGTGGGCCCGTGACTCGAAGATCCTCGACATTTTCGAGGGAACCCAGCAGATCCAGCAGCTGATCGTGGCTCGCCGCCTGCTCGGCAAGTCCTCGACCGAGCTGAAGTAACCACACCGACGCCGCAAGACAGCCGGGCCGGACGAGTCATCACGATTCGTCCGGCCCGGCTTCTCTGTACAACCACCCAGGTCACGACTTGAGTCGGTACCCCCGGTCGGACTCGAACCGACACTGGGACCCTTTTAAGAGGTCTGCCTCTGCCATTGGGCTACGGGGGCCGTCACCGCTTTGCCAGCCTAGCGGCCAGCTCATCGGCCAGTCCGTGCGCGCGCAGACGGTGGCGGGCGATCTCCCGCAGCAGTGCGATCTCGCGCCCCAGCGTCGCCGCCCCACCCGGCGGGGCGGCGACCGAGTCGGCGTGCGGTGCACCCCGCAGCGCGGCCCGGCGGGCCAATTCCCAGCACGTGGCGACCACCACCGGATCCTGCTCCGACACTCCGGCGTGGCGGGCCACCAGCGGCGACGCGTCGCAGTACCAAGGGGCGATCGCCACGTATCCATCACGAATCTCGATCACGGTGCGGTACAGCCGCAGCCGTACGTCGGTCAGCGAGCGATGCACGCCCCGCTGACCCGGCACTTCGAGGGCCGGCGCTGCCTCTGTCATGTCCCGCCACAGCGGCCGGAGCCGGTGCAGATAGTAGTGTTCGCGCACCACCTCGGCCGCTCGCTCGATGGGCACGTTGATGCAGACCAGCCCGGCAAGTAGCAGCGGCCCGATCGCGGTAGTCGCCGAGCGCAGTGCCAGGTCGGCCCCGTTGAGCGGGCCGCCCGGCCAGTCCATCGCCCGCAGCAGGACGACCAGCGACCCGAAGAACAGGTACAGCGAAGTGCAGGCACCCGCACCCAGCAGCAACCGAAGGGCGAAGCGGGCCCGGCCGGTGGGCGCTGACCGCTGGTGCCGGCGCAGATCGGGCAGGGCCAGTGCCAGCCCGTGGGCCATCGCGCTCGCGTAGGCCAACCAGAAGCAGAGTGCCGGCAGCGAACCCGGGCCCGTACGAAGCGGGATTACCAGATCAGCCCAGTAGTTCGACACATCCACCTGGTGCACCGGCGTCAAACCGAAGGCGATCACCATCGTCGCGGCGGCGACCGCAGTGAGGCTGAAGTGCCGACGCAGGCCTCCAACATTCTGAACGGTACCGGGGAGGGCCAGCACCACCGCACCGACCGAACTGAGGCAGAGCAGGCACTGCAGCAGCAATACCAGATTGGGTACGCCGCTGACCCGGTCGACTCCGAGAGTGACCTCATTCGGGCTCACCAGTGTGATGAGACAGTCGCTGGCGATCAGCGCGGTGACCGCCCGCCCGCTCGTGGACGCGAACAGCTGGCGCCGCCAGACCCGGAACCCGGCGACCAGCCCGAGAACGGCGGCGAGCAGCAGCATCGAGATGGTCATGATCTGCGCGGACCTACCGAATGTCTCGGCCGATCGCTGAGGAGATGAATCGGCTGCTGCATCGAGCCTGCGCTGCGACTCATCGGGGCCGACCCTGCAACGCATGTAGCACGATGTTCGTCGCCGTGGCGCCGGCCGGCACCGGGCCCGACGCCGCCGGAACCTGATACGTGCACTGCGCGTCGGCGAGCAGCAGCGTCGCCAGCATCTCGGCTTCCCGCTCCTGCTCCTCCACGTATTCGTGGCGCGAGAGCGTCCAGCGAACGACGGCCGGATCAAGATCGGGGAGGAATTCGGCGGCGAAACCATCACCGGTCTCGGTGAGCATCGAGTGGTCGCAGAGCAGGTGGCCGATCTCATGCAGCAGGATGTGCAGCTGATGTAGTTCACTGGTCGATTCGTCCACGAAAACAACGTCTTCGTGTTCGGTGCAGAGCCAGAGGCCACAGGGTCCGCCGGTGAGGTCAGCCGGCTTGGGCAGGATTCGCAGTGACCGCCCGCGCCGCTGCTGGACGATGACACAGAGCGCGACCGGATCAAACGGCACACCCAGCCCGAGGTCCCGGATACGCTGCTCGCAGGAGCGTCGAAGGTCTCGCGAGACGGCCGGGTGGGACGTCGTCCGGCGAACCCTCATGATTTGCGGCGCTTCGTGGCAGTTTCGTGGTCTGGGTCGCCGAGGCCCTCCAGCTGCCTCGCCTGCTCGATCATCGACTGGATCGCGGCAAGGCTCCGATCGGAGAGGCCGACCGCCCGTAGCGCCACCTGCTGGACGCCGGCATCACGCAGGGCCGCGAGCAGGTTGAGCTGCTCCTCGATGCCGGCTGCCGCGTCGTCGTCGAAGAAGTACACCACCGGGACGCCGAAGAAGCGGGCCAGCGCCTCCAGGTGACTCTTGGTCGGGTTGTCCCGGATGCCCTTACGCAACTGCCACAGGTAGGTCGCGCTGATCGTCGGCCCTCCCGCCGCCTCGATCGCCTCGCTGACTTCCTTGTAGCTGAACGGGCCGCGCTGGGCTGGGTGGATAGCATCGAAGAGGTGTCCGATCCGGTCGGACAGCGCCATCTTGCCCCCTTCCGCCACGCGTCTATCGTCAAGGCATTCTGTTCACAGGCCGTTCAAGCCCAAGCCAGATGCTATCGCCCAGCGTCAGCCTGTGACAACGGTCCCTTGCATCATCTCCATCTCAGTTGACGACGAACTCCGCAAGTACAGGTGTCCGCCCGACCACCCCCGTGGCCGGGCGGACACCTGCCTTCATCCGGTCGGACCGAGCCCGACCGAGCTCTCGCCGGTTGCTAGGCCGGCGTGGTCACCGTGATCCAGGCCGCTGCCTGGTTCGGCACCGTGCGGTCGTAATTCCCAGTGATCTGCAGGTAATACTTCGTGTTCGGACGTAGTCCGACCGCACTCCAGTTCGTCTGATCGGCGGCCAGCCGGTAGGTCTTCCAGTAGGAGACATCGTCATTGGTTCCGTCGAAGATCGTCACCTGGTAGCTCTTCAGCGTCGCCGGCAGGGTCGGCCCGTTCGGAGCGGTCCAGCCGGCATCCACGATGTAGCTCTTGGCCCCGGTGGAGAGAGTCGTCACCCGAGCGGCGGCATGCACGCTGAGCGGCGCGCCCGTGACCACGGTCGGTGCGGTGACCCAGATGAGCTTCGCCGGGCCGGGGGTCAGTTCGTTGTAGGCCGAGACGAAGATGGGTACCTGCTGTCCACGGGGAAGGTGGCAGTATTCGTTCGTGCTGGAGTAGCTGCGCTGCGGAGTGTTGCCCAGCGCGTAGGAGACGGCTCCGGTGAACCGTCCCTGAACGCCTGTGGTGGCGGCGGTCGCGTCAATGTGCACGCAGCCGACGAGGGCACCAGTCGTTGCGTCCTGGTACGTGTACGGCTCGTAGGAGACTGCAGTGAGCGCATCCGGGGCCGGACTGGTCACGAACTGCCCGGTGAAGATGTTGTCGTACTCATACACGCTCGCGAGTGCGCCGACACCGTTGCTGTTCACCGCGGCGACGGTGGCGGTGTAGGTGGTGTTCGGGGTGAGTCCGGTGACCGTGGTGTTCAGCAAGGCTGGGGTTCGCACGACGATGTTCCCCGGCTGCAGCCGAACCTCGTACCCGGTAACCGCAGGCGTGCCGGCGGCGGCCGGCGGCGCGACCCAGTTGAGGTACGCCGTGGTGGACGAGGTCGAGACGATGGTGGCCGAGGCCGGCGCAAACGGCCGGCGGCTGGCCGGCGGCGCGACCGAGTTCAGCGAGACGTAGGACGGGCTCTCCGCACTCGGATAGTGGCTGAAGACCGAGGTCGTCCAGGCCCTGATGTCGGGAACGAGACCACAGGCTCCGGCGAACTGCGCCGTCGCCTGGCCGAAGGGACGCCCGGCGTAGACGATGACGTTGGCCAGGATCGGCGTCGAAGTGGCGCTCGGGTACCAGTAGGACGCACCGCCGCTGTCGCCGCCGATGGCCGACGCCACCTGCGTGGGATCGGCCACCGTGGTGTTGCCGGTGGTGGTCCAGACCGCCTTGATGTAGCCGGTGAATCCGCCTTCACCGGCCGACAGCGCGTAGCCGGGTAGCGCGCTCAGACTGTCTGAGTCGGGAAGGGCGTCAGATAGCAGGGACGGGTAGCCGCCGGCCGGCGCGGCGATCGGGGTGGCGAGGTGGGAGAAGGAGATGTCCGGCCCCCCAGTCGATTCGCAGGAGTAACCGCCGCCGGAGTTCGGTGCTCCCGGCGCCGCGAAGGTGGCATCCACCTTGGCTGAACCGAGCGCGTTCTTGAAAGTGGTGCCGACACCGGGCGCGTTGTGGTGAGCCGTCACGATCCACTGCGGCGCAATCTGAGACCCAGACGCGGCGTTGTTGCCTGGAATCCCAGCCAATTTCCAGGCATCTACGTTGCGCGTGGTACCCGGCAGCGGCGGTACGGCCGTGGTGACGGTGTTCACCGCACCCGCCCCCTCGACGGCGGCGGCCGGAGGTGCTGCGACCGGAACCAAGCCGGCGACGACTCCGGCTGTGCATCCGACAATCCCGATGAAGGCCGGTCTCAACCGGCGCCCGTTCGCGTTCGGTCTCATGTTCCTGCCTATGGTCCTTCTCATGGTCCTTCTCATGGTCATTGCTCCCCTTGTCAATGAATGTCAGGACGCTCGTGCGCCCCTTCCGCGACGCGACGGCTCTCGACCGAAGCGCGTCGACGTAAACTAACATGAATCTTGAATGATCCAAATATTGCCATGAGTTGATAGCATTGAGCGCGAAAGGGAGCAGTTCGCGGATGCCGACCTCAGCGGTTCGGGTGGGACGCGCGGCTGAAGATGTCGTCGAGCATCGCCTCGGTGAGGCGACCGGTGAAGGTGTTCTGTTGGCTGACGTGATAGCAGCCGATCACCTGCGGGCCTTCAGGCAGGGCAATCTGGACACCGTGACCGAAGGGTGGCACCCGCGGTGGCAGCTCGATGCCGGCGTGGCGCAGGGCCGGCCAGAGTGCCGACCAACCGAACCCGCCGAGGACCACGATGCTGCGCAGGTTCGACCAGATCAGTTGGATCTCGCGGGTCAGCCAGTCGCGGCAGACGTCGCGCTCGCCCGGTGTCGGCTTGTTGGCCGGGGGCACACAGCGCACCGCGGCGACGATTCGGGTATCGATCAACCGCAGCCCGTCGTCAGCACTCACCGACGTCGGCTGATTGGCCAGGCCGGCCCGGTAGAGCGCGGCGTAGAGCCAGTCACCTGATCGGTCACCGGTGAAGTTGCGGCCGGTGCGGTTGGCGCCGTGCGCGCCCGGGGCCAGACCCAGCACGAGTATCGAGGGATTCTCGACTCCGAACCCCGGAACCGGACGACCCCAGTAGGGCTGGTCGGCGTAGGCCCGGCGCTTCTGCTCGGCGACCTCCTCGCGCCACTGCACCAGCCGCGGGCAGGCCCGACAGACCGACACCCGGGCGTCGAGCTCCGCGATGTCGCCGACATCGGCCAACCGGCTCACCTCGTCGCGGTCGTGCGCGACGGGGGTGCCGGTGGTCGCCGGATCACCTGGCCAGCCGGAACCGGGACGGGCGGTCATCTGCTCAGCCTGACATGGACCGTAGAGTCGACGTTGAGCGGCTCGTGGGTCCAGCCTCCGGCATCACATCAGGGCACCACATCAGCCAGCTTGTGCACCATCGGCAACCGCAATCAGAAGACGGCAATCGGCCAGCGCCGACCGGACGTCGGCAAGCATCGGCAAGTGAAGGGACCGCGTCGCTGTGGCAGGCATCGTAGGAAAAGTCACCTGGAAGGCAATGACGGGCGTGATCGCCATCCCGGTCGGAATCGCCGTCAGCAAGAGCATCGCGCAGGTCTGGATCACCGCCCGCCCGGACAACCCGCCGCGCCGGCCAACCGACCCGAATGTCAGCTGGGGCGACGCCGCCGGTTGGGCTGCACTGTCGGCCGTGGGGGTCGCGGTCGGGCAGCTGATCACCACAAAGGGCGCGACGACGCTCTGGCGCGGTCTCACCGGCGATGAGCCCCCGCCGCTGCAGGAGAAGGTGCAGACCTCGGCCCGCCGCCAGGCGCGGGCCAATCGCCGCATCTCCACCCGGGCCGGGAAGGCGCTGGAGCAGAGCGCCTGAGCCACCCCAGCCGCGGTACCCGAGGCGCAGTAGCTCCAGCGAAATGGCCAACCGAAGCGGGCAACCGGAAGCGGCTACAGCGAAGCGGCTATCCCGTCGAGGATGTCGTGCTCACTGACGATGATCTGCGCGGCGCCGGCGGCGCCCATCACAGCGCCGAGGATCAGCGCGCCGGCGGTGATCACATCGACTCGTCCCGGGTGAATCACCGGTACCGCCGCCCGCTCGTCGTGAGTGGCCTCGCTCAGCCATCGGGTCAGCGTCGCGACCTGGTCGCGGGTCAGCGTCGAGCCGTGAATTGCCGCTGAATCGTAGGCGGGGAGGTGCAGGGCCATCGCGGCCAGGGTCGTCACCGTGCCGGCTACCCCGACCAGGGTCGCCTCAGCCGCGAGGTCGACCGATTGGCCGGCCACCTCCAGCGCAGCCGCCACATCAGACGCTGCAGCGGAGAGCTGTCCGGGCGTCGGCGGATCATCACGCAGGTGCCGCTCGGTCAGGCGCACCGCACCGACGTCCATGCTGAACGCCGCCAGTGCACCGGATCCGGTGTTGCCCGGATCAAGGCCACGGACGAGCTCGGTGGAGCCGCCACCGATGTCGGTGACCAGCACTGCTCCGACCAGCGAATCGAGGCCGTCGACGGCGCCGTTGAAGGAGAGCTGCGCCTCCTCCACCCCGGTGACCACCTCCGGTTCGATACCCAGCGTCGACTGCACCATCGCGACGAAATCCGCCCGATTTCCCGCATCCCGAGTCGCGCTGGTTGCGACCATGCGCACCGTATCGACCTCGTGGTAGTTGATCACCCTGCGGTACTCCTCCAGCGCGAGACGGGTGCGCTCGATCGCCGCCGGGTCCAGCCGTCCGGTTCGGTCGACACCCTGCCCGAGACGGACGATCCGCATCTCGCGGGCCAGCTGACGGGTGGCCGTTCCGAGTTCGGAGTCGGTGAAGACGGAGTTGACGAGGAGGCGGACGGAGTTGGTGCCGCAGTCGATCGCCGCGACCCGGCGCTCTTCGAAGCTCACTCTGAACTGGTCGACGGCTCGTCGGCGGCAGTCTCCGGCTCGGCCACCGGTACGCACGGCCCGGCGGCCCACCACTGCGGCAGCAGCGCCAACGCCTCGTCGCCAAGGAGGTTTACTCCGGGGCCGGCGGCCAGTGCGTGCCCGACCAGCACGTGCAGGCACTTCACCCGGCGCGGCATGCCGCCGGCCGAGGTGCCGGCGATCTCGGTTACCTCGGCGATCCCGTCGAGACGGGCCACCTCGTCGCGTCGGGCCAGATAGGAGTCGTGCGCCGCCTGATAGTTGGCCGCGAGCTCCGCATCCTCCCCGAGTCGCTCGGACATCTCCCGCATCAGCCCGGAGGACTCCAGGGTGCCGATCGCGCCCGCGGCGCGCGGGCAGGTCAGGTAGTACAGAGTCGGGAAGGGTGTGCCGTCGGGCAGTCGGGGCGAGGTCTCGATGACGTCCGGATTGCCACACGGGCAGCGGTGGGCGACGGCTCGGATAGCCCGCGGCGCCCGCCCCAACTCCGCCGCAACCGCGGCCCGGTCCGCGTCGCTGACGGTCACGACGAACCGCTCACGAACCGTGCCTTCAGCAGCTTGCTCATGGGGTCGAGCCGTCGGCCGCCTGCACGCTGCCCCAGAGCCGCTGGTTCCAGGTTGCGCCCGGAGCCTTCTGCGCAGCGGCCGGCGCGGTCACCACGTCGATCGAGGACTGCTGACCGGGCGCGGTGACGACATAGACGGTGTCGCCCGGCATCGCGAACTGCAGCCGGGTCCGAGCCAGCTTCTCGATGTAGTTCGGGTCGTTGAGGTTGGCCGCATCCTCACGGAGGGCGGCCAGCTGCTCCTCACTGGCTGCTCGTTGCTGGGCCGCCTGCGACACCGCGGACCGGGCCGAGAGGTAGCGATGCACCGGGGACGCCAGGATGATCGCCAGAAAGACCACCACCGCCCCGAGGGCCACGGCACGCCCGGTGAGACCACGCTGGGCTAGTCGAGAAGCCGCCACTGGTTGAGTTCCCCTGTCCGATTTCCCGATCCGTCAGCTCTCGCTCTGGTTGAACCGCGGGAACGCCGCCGCGCCCGCGTACCGAGCGGCGTCGTCGAGCTCTTCTTCGATGCGTAGCAGCTGGTTGTACTTGGCGACGCGCTCGCTGCGCGCCGGAGCGCCGGTCTTGATCTGACCGCAGTTGGTGGCGACGGCGAGGTCGGCGATGGTGGTGTCCTCGGTCTCGCCGGAGCGGTGGCTCATCATGCAGCGGTAGCCGTGCCGGTGGGCCAGGTCGACCGCGTCGAAGGTCTCGGTGAGCGATCCGATCTGGTTCACCTTCACCAGCAGCGCATTGGCCGCGCCGTCGGCGATGCCCCGGGCCAGCCGCTGCGGGTTCGTGACGAAGAGGTCGTCTCCTACGAGCTGGACCACGTCGTCGAGAGTCTCGGTCAGCTGCACCCAGGACGGCCAGTCGTCCTCCGACAGCGGGTCCTCGATCGAGACGATCGGGTAGTCGGAGACCAGACCCTCGTAGAAGGCGATCATCTCCTCGGCCGACTTGGCGCCGCCCTCGAACTGGTAGGCACCGTCGCGGTAGAACTCGGTCGCGGCGACGTCGAGAGCCAGCGCGATATCGCGGCCGACGACCAGGCCGGTCTTGGTGATGGCTTCACTGATCAGGTCGAGCGCGGCTCGACTGTCCTGCAGGTTGGGCGCGAAGCCACCCTCGTCGCCGAGGCCGGTCGACAATCCCTTTGCTTTCAATACTGATTTGAGTGAGTGGTAGACCTCAGCCCCCCAGCGCAGCGCCTCGGCGAAGATGGGGGCACCGATCGGGGCGATCATGAACTCCTGGACGTCGACGTTGGAGTCGGCGTGCGCGCCACCGTTGACGATGTTCATCATAGGGACGGGCAGCAGGTAGGCGTTCGGGCCGCCGAGGTAACGGAAGAGCGGCAGCTTCGCCGACTCAGCCGCGGCCTTGGCGACGGCCAGCGAGACGCCGAGGATGGCGTTGGCGCCGAGGTTGCTCTTGTCCGGGGTGCCGTCCAGCTCGATGAGGGCGGCGTCGATGAGGCGCTGCTCGCTGGCTTCGAAGCCGAGCAGCTCGTCGGCGATCGTCTCCAGGACGGCGTCGACGGCCTTGCGGACACCCTTGCCGCCGTAACGCTCGCCCCCGTCGCGCAGCTCAACCGCCTCGAACGCGCCGGTGGAGGCGCCACTGGGCACGGCCGCGCGGCTCAGCGTGCCGTCGTCCAGGGCCACCTCGACCTCGACGGTCGGATTGCCACGGGAATCGAGGATCTCGCGCGCGCCTACGGCTTCAATCGTTGCCACCGGGGTGTCCTTTCACATCAACCAGCATTCGTCGGGGTTGAGCCTATCGGTTAACGGCTCCACAATCGGCCAGCGGTCACTACTCGTCGGTCGCGCCGCCACCTTCGGCGGCGAGGATCGCGCGACGGTAGCCGCGCGTCGTCTCGCGCAGCGCCGACTCGGGATCCACTCCCGCCGCGACCGCCTCGGCGACGATGTCGAAGAGGCGCTGGCCGATCTCGTCGGCCGGTGAGCCGGAGGTAGCGGTGAAATCGAGCACCAGCTCACTGCGCCCGACCCGGGAGATCAGCTTCCCGGCCAGCGACAGCGCCGGCTGCGCCAGCGGCACCCCATCGGTCACCGATTCCCTTTGTTTCTCGACCGATTTGAGACGTTCCCAGTTCGCATTGACCTCGTCGGCGTCGTTGGCCACCGCATCGGCGAAGACGTGTGGGTGGCGGCGGATCATCTTCGCGGCGAGGTCGTCGGCCACCTCGTCGATGCTGAATCGCTGGTCGGGTTGCGCCTCCTCGGCGAGGCGGGCGTGCAGTAGCACCTGCAGCAGCAGGTCACCGAGCTCCTCGCGGAGCAGGACGTAGTCGCCGTCCTCGATCGCCTCGACCGTCTCGTAACTCTCTTCGAGCAGGTATTTGGCCAGCGATTGGTGGGTCTGCGCGCGGTCCCACGGGCAGCCGCCCGGCGAACGCAGCCGGTCGACGACCGCGATGACCTCATCCATCGAGCGGCTCATCGCACTCGCCGGTTCCGAGGGACGCTAGCTCGCGGCCTGCGGGGCCGGCGTCGGCGTGGGCGCCGGGCGGATGAAGTCGGGCTGGATGTAGCCGACGACCGTGTGCGTCGCCTCCGACCAACTGCCGTAGCGACCACTCACCGCGACCGGAATCTTCAGCTTGTTCAGCGCTGCGTCCAGTTCGGCCTGGGTGGTGATCTTCTGTCGAGTCACGAAGGCCACTTCGGTGGAGAGCGTCGAGAGGTACACCGGCTCGAAGGAGGCGTCGTATCCCGCGGCGACAACCTTCGCGGTGACGTCGGCCTCGCTCTCGCCACCGAGGGCCTGCTCCTTCGCCGCGGCCAGTTCGGCCGTGGTGGCCGGGCCACCGTTGGCCTGCAGGGCGGCGTCGTAGAGCCGCTGTCCGACCAGGGTGTTCAACACCAGGACGCGGCGGTCAGTGAAGGAGGGAGGAGCGGCGGACCCGGCTGCGGCCGGAGCTGGGCTCGCCGAACCGGTGTACTGATTGACGTCGGCGGACTCGATGCGATCTCCGCTCACCGTCGCCGCCGCGCCGGCCTTGGTCTGGCAGGCGGTCAGCGCGGAGAGGGCGAGCAGCACGCCGCCGAGGGCTATCGCCGCGCGCCGGAGCCGTCGAACCGGTGGGGTGGCCTCTGCAGTGGCAGCTGAAGCACGAATCGTCACCCGCCTAGGTTCTCATATGCGCTTAAGACGGCTGCGCTCACCGGCAGAATCCGACAGATCGCCCCGCGGTCGATAGACTCTGCCGGTGCGTCGGCTGCTCTGGCTTGTGCCGGTTGCGGCCGTGCCCCTCATCGGCGCGCTCGTCGTTGCCCTCCAGCCGGCGGCGCTCGATGTGGGCGGGCCGACTCACCCCACAGCACTATTCTCGGGATCCGCCCCCGCGTCGCCGGCCGCCCGGTCAGCGGGAGCGCAGGGCACCGGGAACCCCGACGACAGCCTCGGCGCGCCCCCCTCGCTGTCGGTCTCGCTGCCTCCCGCGCCCAACCCCAGTACGGCGCCAGCGACCGCCGGTCCGACTGGCCCCGATCCTGCTGGTTCCGATCCTGCTGGTTCCGATCCTGCTGGTTCCAATTCGGGTGGCTCCGATCCGGGTCGTTCGGGTCCGCGGCCGACCAAGGGTTCCCCGGCGACGAGCCCGGCACCGACCGTGCCCGGGGTGGTACTGCAGAGCTTCGACGTCGGCGCCTGCAGCAGTACCGCATGGCGCTCCCGCTTCGCCGTCGACTACATCGCCGGCAACGGGACCAGCCTCAGCGCAGTGCACGGATCCGGGATCGACGGTCTCGGCTGCGCGGCCCGCATCCAGCTCAATCCGGGCGACGAGCGGCTGGAGTTCCGCGGCGAGCCCGGCCAACTCGACGGCCGGACCCGCTACTACGGTGTCGCGCTGCGGCTGGATCCGTCCTTTCCAATGGATACGAACACGGTGCTCTTCCAGTTCGTCAACACCAACGGTGCGGGTGCCTTCGCTCCCCCGCTGCAGATGACCCTGCAACAGGGAAACCTGCAGTTCTGGAGCTACTCGACGCCGACGGGGCAGATCGATGACAGCAAGCAGACGGTGCAGTACCGGCGGCTCTGGCATACCCCGGCCGCCACCGGGGTGTGGCTGCGTTTCGTCGTCGGGGTCGTCTGGAGCAGCAGCCCGGGGCGGGGCCAGGTCAGCCTGGACTACCAGGGCGCTGCGGTGCTGGCTCCCACGCACGTCTCGACGCTCTACTCCTACGGCAATGGTGGCCCGGAGCCCGTCTACTGGAAGTTCGGCGTCTACGGCGGCGGTACCGCGCCCGGACCGCGCATCGTCGACTTCGCCTGGTTCCGGGTCGGCACCTCGGCGGCGGCGGTCGCCCCATGAGCCAGCCGCCTCCGGCCACCGGCCGGCCGACTGTGGTGATCGTCAGCTTCCGCCGCGCCGACCTCCTGCGGCGCTGCCTGACCGGAGTGCGCGCCCATCTGCCCGACCACCGGGTCATCCTCTGGGACAACCGCTCGGAGGAGAGCGCCGCCATCGCCGAGCTGAGTGCGGAGTTCGCGCAGGTCCAGTGGCATTTCAGCCCGCAGAACGTGGGCTTCGCGGCGGCCGTGAACGGTGCGGCGAAGCTCTGCGACCCCGACGACCTGCTGCTGTTGAATCCGGACGCGGAACTACTCAGCCCGCTGCCGGAACTGCACCGGGCGGCCAATCGGGCCGGCACCGCGGCCGCGGCGCCCCTCGTCGTGTCGGCTGAGCCCCGGATCCAGACGGGTGAACCACCGAGCCACACGGGTGAGCCGCCGTGGCGCGGGCGGGCCGACTTCGATGTCGCCCACCGCCGACCCGGTCTGATCCGCGCCGTGGTGAGCCATGCCGGTTATGCCGAGCGGCTGCGGGCGACCCCGTTCTCCGACCTCTATCCGAAGCGACCGAGCAGCGTCACCGGTTACCTCACCGGCGCCTGCCTGCTCATCACTCGGGCGGCCTGGAACGAGCTCGGTCCCTTCGACGAGGAGTTCTTCCTCTACGGCGAGGAGGCGGAGTGGCAGCGCCGGGCCACCGCCGCCGGTTGGCGCCTGGAACTGGTCACGGAGGAGGGCATCCGGCACGCCGGCCACGGCACGGTGAGCGACAGCCCCACCGCCGCCCGCCGCTCCCGCGACCTGCTGACCAGCAACATCGCGCTGCAGTTCGAGAAGGCCGGACAGCCCCGCCGCGGGCAGGCCTACCTCGTAGCCGCGGCGGCGCTGGACCGGCTGCAGCGGTCGAAACGCGGGCTCGCCGCCGGCTCGTCCACCGCCGGTTCGTCCGCCAACCGCCCGGGTGTGCTCATCACGACCAACACCCTCGGCTTCGGCGGGGCCGAACGCCAGCGGGTCCTGTTGGCCAATGAACTCGCCGCCCGCGGGCACCCGGTGACCCTGCTCTGTCTGCAGCGGCTCGGCCCGCTGGCCCGGGAGGTCGCACCGACGGTCCGGCTTCTGCGGCGGCCGTGGTGGGCGCCGTGGCTGCCGATCGGGGCCGGGCGGGGGGACCGCGCGGCGGCCGTCCGGGTCGTCATCAGCGGCACGACCAACACCGAGGTCGGCTTCGCCGCGCTCTGGTCCCTCGCCGGACGCCGGCGCCGCTGGCTCGTCGCCGCCCACAACCCGCCCCGGCCGGAGAGTGGAACCTACTCGACGCCGCTGGCCCGGGTCATCCGGTCGAGCAGCGGGGTGATCGCGCTCTCCGAGCGGCACTGGAGCGAGCTCACCGCGCGCCAACGGCTCAACCGTCGACACTTCGTGGCGCCCAACGGCGTAGACCGGCCAGCGCCGAAGCAGCTCGGTCGCGGCGCAACCCCGCCCGACGGTCCCGTGCAGCTGCGCTTCATCGGGCGCATGGTCGCCGAGAAGCGGGCCGATCTGCTGATCGGCGCGCTCGACGAACTGCGGGAGCTCCCGTGGCAGCTGACGATCTACGGCGACGGGCCGGACCTGGCTCAGCTTCGGGGGCGGACTCCGCCCGACCTGATCGACTCCGGTCGGGTGGTGTGGGGCGGCTGGAGCGCCGGCGCCGACGAGGGGCTGGCCGGGGCCGACCTGCTCTGCGTGCCGAGCGGGGCCGAGGCGTTTCCGATCGTGATCCTCGAGGCGATGGTGCGCGGTGTCGCCGTGGTGGCCTCGGCGGTCTGTTCGGTGCCGGAGATCCTCGACGACGGGCGGGCCGGGCGGCTGGTCGAGCCGGGGAGCGTGGACGCGTGGAGGGAGGCGTTGCGCGAGCTGCTGAGCGACCGGCAGCAGCTCGCCTCGCTGGCCGGCGCCGCCGAGCAGCGAGCCAGCAGGCTCTACTCGGTCGTCACGATGGCCGACAATTACCAGAGAATCATTGCCCAGGTGACTGAGGTGACCGGGGTGACCGGGTGAAGGTGCTGTGGATCTCGCCGTGGCTACGCCCACTGGCCCGGGTGCAGGTGGATGCCCTGGCCGCAATAGGCATAGAAACACTGCTGATCACCACCGATCGACACCCGGAGCCGGTCGGCCTGCGAGCGGATGAGGTGATCGTCGACCAGAGTCTGAAGCACCCGGCGAGCTGGCGCGGCTTCGCCCGGGCCTACCGCCGGGCCCGACGCTTCGCCCCCGACATCATCGTCGTCGAGCTGGTCCGCGACCCCCGCTGGGTACCGTTCACCCGGCTGGCGCCATTCGTGACGATGGTGCACGACGATGCACCTCACGACCGTACCGAGCTTCCGCCCCGACGGGTTCAGCGACTGCGGGCACGGCTGGATTCGCGCGCCGCCGCGGTTGTCGTATTCAGTGACTACGTCGCCGAACAGCTAAAGAAAACCAGAGGAATCGACGCGCATCCGGTGCCACTCACCAGCGATCTCCCCGATGAACAGGTGCCGCCATTCGTGGCCGCGCCGGGCCGCCACGACTTCGTCATGCTCGGCCGGATCGGGCCCTACAAGAATCTCGACGTCCTGCTGACCGCGTGGCGGCGCCACCGCGGCGGGGCGGGCTGGCGGGGCGACGAGTTGGTGATCATCGGCGCGGGGCCACTGCCCGGCCAGGCTGGCCTGCCTGGATCGCTGCTGCCTGAATCCGTGCGGTGGCGCCTCGGCTCGTTCCGCTATCAGGACGTGATCGCGGATGTGGCGGCCTCGAAAGCGTCGGTGGTGCACTACCGCTCAGCGTCGCAGAGCGGCGCCCAGGTGCTGGCGATGCAACTGGGCGTGGTGCCGATCGTGTCGACCGCGGGGGCGCTGCCGGCTTACCAACCCAGCGGTGAGACCCCGCTCGGAGTGGACGACGTGGACGGACTGGCCGCCGCCTTCGACGCGCTGGCTGATCCGCAGCGGGCCGCCGACCGCGGTGCGGCGGCGAGCGAGCACTACCGGCGTCACTACCGAAGCGATCACTCAGCTAGCGCGCTGCGAACCCTCTTCGACGAGCTCCTGCGCTGAATCAGTGTTCTTCGCCGGCCCGTTCGGCCGCTCGCTCCAACCAGAGAGGCCGCCGGACGGGCCGCTGGACGGGGTGGCCGGCACCGATCCACCGCAGCCGCTGACCTCACGCCACAGCGCGACCAGACGATGCATCCACCCGTCCAGCGCGTAGTCGTGCGCGGTGCGGCGGGCCGCGTCGGCCAGTTGCCCGCGCAGGCTCTCATCCTCCACCAGACGTTGGATCGCGTCGGCGATCCCGAGGTGGTCACCCGGCGCCACGAGTAGTCCGTTCACGCCGTCGCTGATCACTTCCGCGATGCCACCGACCGGTGTGACCACCGGAGCCAGCCGGAAGGCCATGCCCTCCAGTAGCGCCATCGGCAGGCCCTCGTAGTAGCTCGGCAGCAGCAGGATCTCAGCCTCCTCCAGCAGCTCGTCGCGCCGCTGTGGGCTCAGCCAACTGCGGATCTGAACCACATCACCCAGCCCGAGCGCGGTGACCTGGGCCCGGACCTCGTCCACCTCACCGTCACCGGCAGCGACGATCTCGAGCCGATCCAGCACCTGGGGCGGGAGTGCCGCGGCGGCTGCGAGTAGGTCATAGATACCCTTGCGGCGACCGAATCGTCCGAGAAAGACAGCAGTTACCCGGCCGCTCGGCTCAATCACCGACAGCCGCTGCGGCCAGCTCACCGGGTTGGGCAGCACCACTACCTGTTCCGGCCGCAGCCGCAGGCGCTCTTCGTACTCGAGCGCAATCGGCTTGCCGAGAACGAGGTAACGGTCGGCCTGCAGCAGCCAGCGGATGACTCGCCGCTGCCGGGCCGGCCGCGAATCGAACCACTTAGTGAAACGGGAACCATGGGCATGCACGATCGTGCGGACACCGAAGAGCCGCGCCGCGCGCAGCACCAGCCCCTTCCGTACAACGCTGCCACCGTAGGAGATATGCACGTGCACCACATCGGCCCGCCTCAGGCCGAGCAGCAGGAAGCAGCGTCCCAACCCGCGGGCGGCTACCGAGAGCCGGGTCCGCAGCGAACCGTCACGATGGGTGACGACACCGGTGAGCTGCAGATCCGCGTGCTCCGCAGCGGCACCGGACATGAGCCGGATGACGGTGGCGATCCCGCCCCGCTCGGTCGGGCCGGAGCCGACGACCAGCACCCGCACGGCCGAATCACCGGAGCGGGCGCCTCCTCTCAGCCGCAGCGCCGCAGGCACTAGGCCACCGCCGCACTCGACCCGGAACCGGTCGGCTCGACCGCCACTTCGCGGGGCGACGGTTCAGCGAGCACCCAGCGCCCCCCGGACGCCTCGATCGCGGGGATGTCGCGGCGAACCTCGTCGAGCAGATCGGGGACGAAGAGCAGCACTCGATCCGCGCCGGACTCGACGAGGCGCTGCACGCCGACCACTTCGATGCCGACTCCGGGAATGACCCGCCCGGCCTTGGCCGGCGCACTGTCAGCGACGAACGAGATCAGGTCCGGACCGATCTGAGCCGCGTTCAGCAGCGGCACCGCGCGCGACGCCGCCGCATAGCCGGCGACCTTGAGCCCAGCGGCCTGGGCGGCGACCAGCCAGGTCCGCAGTTCACTGGTAGTGCGGCTGAGATCGTCCTGCAGCGAGGCGGCATAGGCCGGGTCGGTGGCGCGGCAGCGACGGTCGGCCTCGAGCAGCCGGCGCACCGAGGCGTCGGGCTCGGCACCGCGCCGGAAGGAGAGCAGCAGCGTCGTGCCGTAAAGCGGGAAGGCCCAAGCCGTGGCCGGTGTCAGTCCGAACTCGGCGAGCATGCCGACGAGGGCGGTGACGCTGTAGTAGGCCATGTGTCCATGCCGAAGGGCGTTCCACTGGCCGAGGTCGACGATCGTGGTGAGCGGATGGAACTGCAGTAGCAGAGTCCCCTCCGGGGCCAGCCGGTCGACTCGAGCAGCGAGCGCCTTGCGCTGATCAGCGTCGTGCATGAGCGAGAAGACGTCGATCACCAGATCGGCCGGTTCGCCTTGCGCGTCGGCCTCGTCAGCGTCCGTGAGGTCGACCACGCCCCGTTCGACCAGCCGGGGCCGCCAGCTGCCACCGTGCGGGCTGTCGAACTCGACGACCCGGGTGCCCGCGCCGAGCAGGCCCGAGGCGGCCACCATGACGATCGCCTGATTGGCCTGCTGGATGAGGGCCTCCGGCTCGATGCCGCGCGGTTCGTCGGCGACCGTGAGGTCCTCAACCAGCTGCGCCAACCCACACCGACCGCAGACGGCCATCTGCAGCGGAAAGACCTCCGTCTGAGCGGAGTCGCTCAGTAACGGAAAATCATCCGCCGCCGGCTGCCGACCCAGGTCGAGTACCACCTCGTCGAGTCGCTCTGAGCACCAGCGGCATTGAGCAACGATCCCCATCACGATGCTCACTTTGCCACAGACTTAAGTTTTCGCAGCCTGAACCCGAAACTCACAGTTACAGCTAATCGCCCTGCATCGCAAATGCCGCATTTGCGGACACTCGTCATGGCATCGTCACACCCCGTCACGGTCGAGCCACCCTCGCAAAGACCGAGGGAGCAAGGTCGGATGATCGTTTCGGCAACGCGGGGCCGACCTGCGCAATCACCGCAGGACCGCTACGTTATGCCCTAAGCAGAGCGCCAGATTGTGTCACGTACGCCAGGTACCACGTACGTCACGATACGGCACCGAAAGTAACGCTGCCGTTACCAGCGGATGAGGAAAGGACTCGCGTGACCGAATCGAAGACGCTCCGTTCGATCGAGCTGCGTCGGCAGCTCAACCGACTCGTCCCGGGCGGCGCGCACACCTACGCCAAGGGAGACGACCAGTACCCGGAGCACCTCGCGCCGCTCCTGGTGAGGGGCAGTGGCTGTCGGGTGACCGACGTCGATGGCAACGGCTACATCGAATATGGGATGGGGCTGCGCTCGGTCACGCTCGGCCACGCCGATTCGCGCGTGCTGGACGCCGTCCGCGCCCAGCTTCCGGACGGGGCCAACTTCACCCGCCCGACGGAACTCGAGCTGCGCACGGCCGAGGATTTCCTCGGCCTGATCAACACCGCGGAGATGGTGAAGTTCACCAAGAACGGCTCGGATGCCACCAGTGCCGCGATCCGGCTCGCGCGGGCCGCCACCGGACGCGAGCTGGTCGCGATCTGCGGCGACCAGCCGTTCTTCTCCACCGACGACTGGTTCATCGGCACCACCGCGATGAATGCCGGCATTCCCAAGAGCGTGCGGGATCTGACCGTCTCCTTCCGCTACAACGACCTGGAGTCGCTCCGCCGGCTGCTGCAGGCCCACCCCGATCAGATCGCCTGCGTGATCCTGGAGGCGATGTCGGTGGCCTGCGAGCCGGCGGCCGGTTTCCTGGAGGGACTGCGGGCGCTGTGCAGCGAGCACGGGGTGGTGCTCGTCTTCGACGAGATGATCACCGGATTCCGATACCACAACGGCGGGGCGCAGCAACTGGTCGGCGTCACCCCGGACCTCTCCACCTTCGGCAAGGCGCTCGGCAACGGCTTCGCGATCTCCGCGCTGGCCGGCCGGCGGGAGCTGATGGAGCTGGGTGGCTTCCCGCCACCGGACCGCGACCGGGTCTTCCTGCTCTCGACGACGCACGGCGCGGAGGGACACGCGCTGGCGGCGGCCCGCGCCGTCATCACCGCCTACCGCAACGATGGCATCATCGAAACGATGCAGACCCAGGGCGCGAAGCTCAAGGCCGCGCTCACCGAGGTGATCTCAGCCCATGAGCTCACCGAAGCCTTCACCCTCACCGGCCCCGGCTGCAACTTCGTCTACGGCACCCGCGACGGCGAAGGCGCGCCATCCCAGCCGTTTCGCACGCTTTTCCTGCAGGAATTGCTGGTCCGCGGTGTGCTGGCACCCAGCTTCGTGATCAGCGCAGCGCATGGCGACGACGATCTCGACGAGACCGTCGATGCGGTGGACGGCGCGTTGGCGGTCTACGCCCGAGCCCTGGACGGCGGCATCGAGCACTACCTCAACAGCCGCTCGGTGAAGCCGACCTTCCGCGGTCGGGCATGAAGGTCGAGGACGGCTCGATCGGCGGAGTCCTGCTCTTCACGCCGACGCCGTTCACCGACGAGCGCGGGTTCTTCAGCCGCACCTTCGACACCGACGTGGCCGCAGCGGCCGGCGTCGATCCGCAATCGTTTCGGCAGGACAGCCAGTCCCGGTCTCACCGACGGGTCATCCGCGGAATGCACCTGCGTACCGGGGCGGGCGAGGCGAAGTTGGTGCGCTGCTCCTACGGCGCGATCCTGGACGTGCTGCTCGACCTGCGGCCGAGCTCACCGACTTTCCGGACACTGGCGACGTACCGGCTCGACGACGTGTCGCACCGCAGCCTCTACATCCCGGCCGGGGTGGCGCACGGCTGGCAGGCCCTCACCGAACCAGCCGACGTCTGCTACCGGATCGACCGCAGCCATGATCCCCGCGAGGATCTCACCATCGCCCACGACGATCCTGACTTGGCCATCCCGTGGCCGCTGCCGGTCGGCGCCATGAGCGAGCGGGACCGCAGCGCACCCCGTTTGTCGGAGGTCCTTCACCTGCTGTGAGGTGGATGAACTCAGGCTTGATCGAGAATGGCCTGCAAATTGCGGCGAAACACATCCGTATCGTGCGCTACCCAGATGTCGTGGGCAGCGGGGCGGCCGCGGTACAGACGCGAATCCAGCAGGCGTCCCTCGCGATGGAAACCCAGGCTTTCCAGTAGCGCACCCCGATCCAATTCCCCGCCCGTCGCCGGCTCGTCGCCCGTCGCGGGCTCAACCCTCTCCGGAACCTCACTGAAGTAGCGCCGCGGCGGGTGCGCCGCCTGCCCGATGTGCAGCAGAAACAGGGCCATCCCCCGTTCGGCGACCAACCGGGAGGAGACCCCGTCGGCGGCCGGCGCGTCGACCCAGAGCGTCAGGTCGGCGCTTGAGGTGCCGTGGTCGATGCGCGCGCTCACCTCGCCGACCAGCTGGCCGGAGAGGAGCAACAGCTCGACGAAACGCTCACCGCGCCGCGCCTGGGCCCGCTCGGTGAGCAGCCGATCAGTCCAACTCAGTAATGCCTCGTCGGCGCTCCACGGATCGGTCGATCCAGCCGGCTGCGGGTGCTGGTCGGCCAGGTCGTCGGCGTGCGCCAGTAGCACCGCGGCGTACCGATCGGCGTCACTGAGCTGCGGCGGCCGCAGCAGCAGCGAACGCCCGGCGACCGGCGTGACCGCGAGCGGCAACGGCGAATGGCCAACTCCAGCGGGGCGAATCCGGCCCTTCAGTCGCCGCAGCCGGCCGCGCGCAAGCCGGACCTTCACGCGCGTGTAGAGCGCGGCCGAAGTCAGGTGAGCGTTCACGTGGCCGGCTGACTGGGTACGGTCGGCTCGACGGCCGGGGCCGGGGTACGCCGCAGCAGCGAGCGAATGGTGGCGGCCCGAACCGGGCCGAAGAGGAGATTCGCACCGAAGTAGGCCGTCGAGATAAGCAGGATCGCCAGCAGCACGTTCAGCCCGGTGGTCAGCCACCAGGCCCCCACCCCGCAGACGACGGCCGGCACCAGCCGGGCCAGGAAGAGCCAGCTGAAGCGGTACCCGGTGAGGCTGCGCAACCGCCAGCCGGCGACCAGCACGCCGGAGAGCTCACTGGCCACCAAGGCGATACCGGCCCCGACGGCTCCATGGGCCGGGATGAGAACCAGATTAAGCAGCACGTTCACGCCGAGGTTCACCACATTCAGACGGAGCAGGAAGCGCTGGTCGTGCGCGGCGAAGAGCGCCTGCCCGAGCAGCCCGGTGAAGAAGGTCAGCGCGACCGCGACGAGGAGGATCCGCAGTGGATCGGTGGAGATCTCCACGAACTCCGGGGCGGCCAGCAGGGCGATGACCCGGGCCGCGACGAGCGCCCCGAAGACGACGATCGGCGCCGCCAGGAAGACCAGCAGCTCGGTGCTGCGCGAGACGAAGGCGGCAAACGCCGGGACGTCCTGTGCGTACTGCTCGGTCATCGTCGAGAGCGACGAGGCGAGGAAGAACGCCGACAGCACCGACAGGTTGAAGGCGATGGTGTAGGCGAGGCCGTACGCGGCGATCTCGGCGTGGGTGCTCAGCAGCGACAGGATGAGCCCGTCGATGCGCCAGTAGAGGACCCCGATGATGCCGACGGCGGTGATCGGCAGGCTCTCGCGCAGCAGGTCGACGGCCGCCCGGCGGGCGAAGATCGGCGTGAGTGGGATCTGCCGGCGGGCCGCGCCGAGGAAGATCAGCAACTGCACGAGTGGCGGCACCACCTGCACCACACCGATCCAGAGCAGGCCGCCGTGCAGGTGCACCACCAGCAGCGTGGCCAGCAGCGAGGCGACCCGGCAGATCGCATCGGCTGAGGCGACCGCGCGGAACCGGACCGAGGCGAGAAAGACGGGGTGCAGGCAGGAGGAGATCGTGGTGAGCACCAACCCGGCGCCGACGATGACGATGAGCAGCGGCAGCGGATCCTGACCGTGGTAGATCGCCCATCCGAGCGCCGTGCAGACCGCGAGCAACGGCAGGCAGTAGACCAGGCTGAGCCCGAGGTTGACCCGCACCAGGGTGGCTAGATCGCCCTCCTCACCGGTCACCTTCCGCACGATGACGCCACCGATTCCGAGTTCGGTGAAACTGGCCCAGAGCGCGATGTACACGGTGGCCGCGGTGAGCAGACCGTAGTCGTCCACGCTCAGGTAGCGAGTGGTGACGGCGACGGTGAAGATCGAGGCCACGGTGCCCAGTAGCCGTCCGAGTAGCTGCACGCCGACGGCACCGACGATGCGGTTGACGCGGCTCAATGTGGATCCGCCGGCTCCTCGAACATGACCAGAGTTTAGTAGGACACTAAGGTCGGCTCATGCCCACGGCCGCGACGACCAAGGTCTACGTCGACCTCGCCACGGAACTGGACAGCGAGCATTGGCGGCGGCGGCACCTGCGCGACGAGGTACCGGACGCGACACCGTATGGACTGGATCGCCTCGAGCACTACGGCGTCGAGCTGACTCTGCGTGATCCGGCCTTCGCCGCGATCGGTTCCAACCGCGGTGGTTGGCGCTGCAGCGCGGCCCTGGGCCGGGTCGCCCGCACGCTGCGCCATCGCACCGGCGGGGCCCAGTTTCTGGAGGCGGCGCTCAACCTGGCTACGCGGACGCGGCGGCAGGCTGATGTCGTGCTCTGTTACGACGAGCGCACCGGTGTCCCCTCGGCCCTGACACCGTCGCGGCTTGGACCACCGACGGTCACCGGCGTCGGGTGGCTGAGCCGGGTCGCCGACGCCGACCCGGCGATGGCCCGGCTGGCCCGGCTGGCCCTCCCCCGGGCGGCGCTGGTCTGGACGCAGTGCGCCCCGGTGCTGCCGCTGCTGCGCAGCGAGTGGGGAGTAGCGCCCAGCCGAATCCGCTTCGTGCCCTTCGGCATCGACACCGACTTCTACCGCCGGCAGCCACCGCCGCAGCGGCCGGACGTCGTGGTGAGCGCGGGCGAGGACCGCTACCGCGACCACCAGTTGCTCGTCGACGCGGTGGCGGCACTGCGGGGCCGGCACCCGGGGATTCACCTGGAACTTGCGACCGGAACGTCGCTGCGGCTGCCCGACGGCCTGGTGACCCAGCACACCGGTCGGCTGGATGGCGCGATGCGGGCGGTCTACCAACGGGGCAGTGTGGTGGCGATTGCCCTGAAACCGACCGTGACCGGGTCCGGCCTCTCGGTCGTGCTGGAGGCTATGGCCAGCGGCCGGCCGGTGGTGGTCACCGCCAATCCGGGGATCGACGACTACGTGGCGCACAACGAAACCGGGTTGCTGGTCCCGGCCGGTGACCAGGCGGCGATGAGCGCCGCGATCTCCGAGCTGCTGGCCGATCCGCAGCGGGCCGCCGAGCTGGGGGCCGCTGGGGCGGCCCGGGTCCGCGCCAACTTCACCAGCGAGATCATGGCCCGCCAGCTGGCCGAGCTGCTCACCAGCGTCTAGCGGTATCAGACCCGCAGCGCGGCCAGCTGCTCGCGCAGCGCCGCCCGAACCTGAGGCGTGTTGTGCACGACCCAGACCTCGTGGTCCTTCGGGCCGTCACTGGTATCACGCAGGCCAGTGAGCACGATCTCCCGCTGATACCCAATGTTTTCCAGCAGAATCCCCGGTGCCGGCGAGTCGACCGCGTTGGGGCCGACGATCCGGCGCAGCGGGTCGGGGCCGGTGAAGGCGCGCATCACCCCGAGCAGCGTCGCGGCCTTGGCCACCGCCGAACCCCGCGCCGCTGCGGCGACCCAGCCCGACTGCTCGCCGGTGCCGGTCTCGGGATCGACGGCGTCGATCCCGTACTCCCCCGCGATCTGGCCGTCGAGTCGGATCAGGTACGGATAGGCCAGCCCGCGCCGGGCCGCACTCCGAAGCTCGATGCAGCGCTGCGCCCAATGCAGCGGCGTCTGCCCGGCCGCCCAGTCGGGCGTCTCGGCCGGGAAGGCCATCTGCAACCGGGCCTGATTGGCCAGCCGGGCCGCGCACCACGCTTCGGCGTCACCGATCCGGGGCGGGCTCAGGGTGACTACCCCGGAGCGGACCGGCACCGGCCCGAGGGTCGCATTCCACCAGGTATGCGGCATGAGGGCGCCGCGGGCGGCGGCGGCGGTCCGTCGCAGGGCCACCTGGGTTACCCGGCGGAGAGTGGCTGGGGAATGCATGATCCGCGATGCTACCTAGCGATTCTGCCGGTAGCATCACATCCCAATGAACGTCACCGACCTGGGCACTGCGCTGGTACGCCGCCGCGGCTACGCGATCGCAGTAGTCATCGTCGCGATCCTGGCTGCCGCCTACAGCTGGGCCAACGCCAGTGCGCTGCGGCAGACCTCGACCGACCTGCTCATCACCCCGCCGGCCTTCAGCAGCGGGGCGGGCGATGTCGTCGACCAGAACCCGCTGCTGAACATCAACAGCAACGTTGCCCAGCTGGCCTCGGCGCTGGCCACCACGATGCAGTCCGAGGCGGTCGCCTCCAACCTCGTACAGGCCGGCGCATCCGGCGGCTTCACGGTCAGCAACGTCTCCTCGGACAACCCGAACACCGCGACCATCACCGCGCAGATTCACTTCGTCGTCACCGGCAACGACGCGGACAGCACGCTCAAGTCGGCGAACCTGATCGTTGCCGAGGCCAAGCGGCAGCTGGCCAAGCTGCAGACCAGCGCCACCGCACCGGCGAAGTCACAGGCCACCCTGTCGATGCTCTCAGCGCCCGGCACCCCGACGCTGGTGAAGAGCACCCGGCTGCGTGCCTCGGGTGGACTCGCGGCGATCATCATCATCGTCGGCTTCGTCGTCATCATCATCGTCGATTCCCGGTTGGTCGCCCGGGCCACCCGGCTGCGCCACCGCACCACCCAACGGCCGCCGAGCTTCACGCCGTCCATCGGTGCTCCGGCGGCTGGCGGTCCGTCCGGCGGCGGTGCTGCTGCTGACGGGGCGGCCAACGGTGCGGTCAACGGTGCGGTGAACGGGCATCAGAAGTCGCCGAACGAGCCGGCGCCCGGCGAGGGCACCCCCGCCGAGACCGGCGAGCAGACGCCGGTAAACGATCCGGTGAGCTAGTAGTGAGCGCCGCTGTGACGGACGGTTCGGCCAGCCTGCTCGTCCGGGCCCGACGGCTCGGTACCGAACTGAGAGACCGGATTCGCGACTTCGGCTGGGCGCCGTTCACCGTCTGTGTGAGCATCGTGCTGCTGCTGGTGATGCGGCAGTCCTTCACCGTGCCGTACACCGGGGTCGGGCAGAGCCCGGCTCAGCTCCTGATCCTCGTCACCGGCGGGCTCTGGGTGCTGACCCGCCTCGCCGGCCAGCGCAGTGGCGTGCGGCTCGGGGCGATCGGGATCGCCGTCTTCGCCCAATTCATGGCCGCCCTGATCGCCTTCACCGCCGGCGCCTATGCGCTGCTGACTCCGAGCCAGGTCGCCGCCAGTCAGCGAGCGCTCATCACCACCTGCAGCCTCACCGCGTTCCTTCTCTTCGTGGTGATGAGCCTGCGCACGACGCGGCAGATCGAGATCGCGCTGCGCTGCGTACTGGCGGCGGCTGCGGTGAGCGGGATCTACGCGCTCGGCTACGTGGTCACCGGCACCGATCTCGGGGCGCTGGTGCGCCTGCCCGGGCTGAAGGTGAACGAGGCGGCGACGGCCTATGAGAACGCCCGGCGGGCGGGCCTGGCCCGCCCCCGGGGAGCAGCCGGGCACCCGCTGGAACTCGGGGCACTGATGACCGTGGTGATCCCGATCGGTCTGGGGGTCTGCTTCGCCGCGCAGCGCCGGGGCACGCGGGTCTGGCCCTGGAGCCTGGCCACCGCGATCGTCGCCGCCGCGGCCGCCGCGTCACTCTCACGCAGCGCGGTCATCGGCACCGCGGCCGCCCTGCTGGTGATGGTGCCTCGCTGGCCGGTGCGCCGCGCGGTCACCCTGCTGGCCGGTCTGGGGATCGCATCGGTGGGCGCCTACCTGCTCGGTTCGAAGGTTCTGTCGGCCATCGTCACGCTCTTCGTCACCGGCTCCCAGGACGGGTCGCTCGAGTCGCGCGGCTACGGGCGCTTCTACGTCTACTACGCGGTCGGGGACCACATCTGGGTCGGCCAGGGGCTGGGCACCTACAACGTCCCCATCCAACCGGTGCTGGACAACCAATACCTCGACCAGTTGATGGAGACCGGCGTCATCGGCCTCACCGCCTTCGCCGGGCTTCTGGTGACGGCGCTGCTGGTCGCGACGCGGGTGGCCAGCCAGATCGACCGGTGGCGGGTGCCGAACGTCGACCCGGTGCTGGCCGAACTCGCCTCCGGCGTCGGCGGCGCGATGATGGTTGTAATCACGACCAATCTGGTGCTGGACACCTATGGATTCATTCAGATCTCGACGCTGATGTGGATTCTCTTCGCGGTGGTCGCCGCGATGCGCAACGTCGCTGACATCCGGCCACCCTTCCCGGATCTGGAGCTGCTGACTACCGGCGGATCCAGCGCATCTGGTCATCCAGCTTCTGATCGGACTGCAGCTTCGCCAGCCACGGCAAGCGCTTGAAGCTCGCCCGGTACACCGCTTCGGTGAGCTGGTAGCGGGTGTACGCGTCGTAGAGCTCCTGCGCTCCGGCCGCCACCGTCCACTGGGCCTCGAACTGCGGAACCAGCTTGTTTATCCGGGAGAAATCGACCCGATAGGAGCGCGGGTCGTTACCGGCCTCGCCGGTGATACGGACCGAGGAGCCCGCCACGGTGGCGGCGACGATTTCGGCGATGTCGCTGACCCGAAGATTCGCCGCGTCGCTGCCGACGTTGAAGGCGGTGTCGTGGACGGCCGCGCGGGGTGCGGTGAGACAGGCGAGGAAGGCCGAGGCGATATCGCGGGCGTGTACGAGCGGACGCCACGGGGTGCCGTCGGAGAGCACCAGCACGGTGCCGGTCAGGTAGGCCGACGCGACCAGGTCGTTGAGCACGATGTCTCCGCGCAGCCGCGGCGAGAAGCCGAAGGCGGTCGCGTTGCGCAGGTAGACCGGTTCGAAGGAGTCATCGGCCAGCTCATGCAGATCGTCCTCGACGCGGACCTTGCTCACCGCGTAGGGGGTGACCGGCGACAACGGTGCCTCCTCGCCGACCAGCGCATCCCCACCGGAGGTTCCGTAGACGCTGCAGGTGGAGGCGTAGAGGAATCGGCGGACGCCGGCATCCCGGGCGGCCCGGGCCAGCCGCACGCTGGCGTGGTGGTTGATGTCGTAGGTGAGCTCGGGCGCCAGGTTGCCCAGCGGATCGTTGGAGAGTGCCCCCAGGTGCACCACCGCCTCGAAGTCCAGCAGCTGCTCACTCGTCACGTCTCGCAGGTCGCCGTGCAGCGTCGGCGGATCGGTCGGGTGCGGTCCCAGCACGCAGGGCTCGAAGAGGCCGCTGTCGAAGCCGACCACATCGTGACCGGCGCCCGTCAGCACCTGCGTCATGATGGTGCCGAGATACCCCTCGCTACCGGTGACCAGAACCCGCACGTCTCATCCTCTCAGCTGCTCGTCACAGCCTGTAGTTACCGCCTGTGGTTACAGCAGAATCTTGCCGGCCGTGAAGGCCTCGGCGTAGCGCTGGTTGCACTCCACCCCGCGGATGCGCATCAGGGCCAGGAACGTCTCGTCGTCGAACCAGGTGTGACCCCGCTGCGAGCCGAAATGCTCATGCAGCAGCTGCGACTTCCGCCGGGCCGCCTCCTCGCTCACTGCCACGTAGACGTTCGGCCGGCCGAGATCGCCGTCATACTTCAGGATCTCGTAGCTGAGTATCAGCTGATCGCGGAAGACGGTCGGGGCGATCTCGCCGAGCAACCGATGGTCCTGATGCGCGTCCTGCGCCGACGGGGCCAGCACCACGGCGGCCGATCCGGGCGAGCCACCGGCGGCGTCGGCCCGGTCCCGGGTTGCGTGCACCGCCTCTTTGACGGCCAGCCAGTGCTCGGGCAGGCGGCCGTCGGGGAGTTCGAGGACCTGCAGGTCAACGGCGGCGCCGGCGGCGAAGGCCGGCAGCGCCGTGAAGGCCTCAGCCGCCCGGGGCGGGGTCGAGGCGAGCACGGTGGCGACCACGGTGAGACCGGGAACCTGCTGGGAAAGCTTTGCGATCGTCGCCCCGGCCCCGATCTCGACGTCGTCGCAGTGCGCCCCCAGCGCGACCAGCACCGGGCGTGGTTGAGCCCGCAGCGCAGCCACGAGCGAAAGTTCCAGCATGAACCGGTCGACCTAGCGGGCGTCGAGATCGTGGGAGGCGCGGGCCAGGATGTCGGAGGAGGCTTCGTCGTCGAGCCAGACCATCCAGGGCCGGTACCCGTTCTCATACGCCTCCTCCAGGGCGGCGCGCTCCTTCACGGTGTCGGCCGGGTGCCAGAATCCGCGGTAGGGGTAGGCGAGCAATCGCCCGTCTTTTGCCGCTGATCCGCAGCCGTCCTGTACCAGGTCCGCCCCCTCGAAGAGGTAGTCGAAGATGCCGGTGCGCAGCACGAAGTAGCCGCCGTTCTCCCAGAGGTCGAGAGTGGAGACCGAACGGACATCGGTGACGTGCGAGCTCTCATCGATCTGCAGGCAGTGGAAGGCCGACTGCGGCGGGACGGCGATCATGCTCGCCACCGCGTCACTGCGCTCCAGGTTGGCCACCATCTCATTCAGCGGGGCATCGGTGAGGACGTCGGCGTAGTTGGCCATGAAGACCTCGTCGTCGCCGAGCAGGTGACGCACGCGGCGCAGCCGCTCGCCGATCGGGGACTTCAGTCCGGTGTCGACGAAGCTGATCGTCCAGTCGCTGATGTCGGTGGAGAGTAGCTCGACGCTTCGTCCCCCGTCGGTCATCACGAAGTCGTTGGAGTAAGTCTCCTGATAATTGAGGAAGTACTCCTTGATGTGGTGCGCGCCGTAACCGAGGCAGAGGATGAACTCGGTGTGCCCGAAGTGGGCGTAGTAGCGCATCACATGCCAGATCAGGGGGCGCGATCCGACCATCACCATCGGCTTGGGGGCACTGCTGGTGCCGTCGCGCATGCGCATGCCATAGCCACCGCAGAAAAGCACAACCTTCATTGCTTGAGGTCCCCTCTACACGATCTCAAGTTGCGGTATGGGGAGCACCAATCGGGCGCCCCACTCCTTGACGTAGTCCAGCTGCTCAACCAGCTCAGTACGCAGATTCCACGGAAGGATAAGGACATAATCCGGCTTCGTGATCGCCAGCTGCTCCGGGGCGTGCACCGGAATGTGCGTCCCCGGCAGGAAGCGCCCGTGTTTGTAAGGGTTTCGGTCCACCGTGTACTGCAGCAGATCGCCCCGGATGCCGCAGTGATTCAGCAGCGTGTTGCCCTTACCCGGAGCTCCGTAGCCGGCGACCGTCTTCCCCTCGCGCGAGGCTTCGATCAGGAATCCCAGCAGATCACGCTTGATCTGCAGCACCGCGTGGGCGAACCCGGCGTGCCCGGCGACCGTGTCCAGGCCGGCCGCCCGCTCCTCGGCGAGCACGCGCCGCACCGCCTCCGACGCCGGCCCGGCCACCTCGACCGGTCGGGCGAAGGCCCGAATGGAGCCACCGTGGGTGGCGAGTTCCTCGACGTCGACCACCTCCAGACCACCGGATCGCAGCGCCCGGATGAGGGTCAGCAGCGTGTAGTACTGGAAGTGCTCGTGGTAGATGGTGTCGTACTGGCGCCGCTCGATGAGCCGGAGCAGGTGCTGCACCTCGATGGTGACCCAGCCGTCGTCGGCGACCAGGGCCCGCAGGCCCTTGGTGAATCCGATCAGGTCCGGAATGTGGGCGTAGACGTTGTTGGCCGCCACCAGGTTCGCCCGGCCGAACTCCTCAGCCGCCTCGAAGCCGGTCTTCTCACCGAGGAAGCAGACCTGGGTGCGGATCCCCTTCTCGACGGCGACCTCGGCGATGTTGGCCGCCGGCTCGATGCCGAGCACCGGGATGTCACGGGCCACGAAGTGCTGCAGCAGGTAGCCGTCGTTACTGGCGACCTCGACGACGAGGCTGTCGCGGCCAAGCCCCAGGCGTTCGATCATCGCGTCGGCGTAGCGCTTGGCGTGGGCGACCCAGCTGTCGGAGAAGGAGGAGAAGTACGCGTACTCGGAGAAGATCTCGTCCGGGTCGATGTAGTCGGGCAGCTGAACCAGCAGGCAGGAGGGGCAGAGTCGCACATGCAGCGGATAGGTGCGCTCCATCGCGTCGAGCTCGTCGGCGACCAGGAAATTCTCACACGGCGGGGACATTCCGAGGTCGACAAAGGTCTCGCTCAACGGGGTCTGACAGAGCCGGCACAGCGGGAGATTCTCCACGGTCACGCGCTCGCTGCCCTCTCTGTCGTCCATCTCAATCGCCGTTGAGGCAATTGCTACTCACCAGTATGAGCGGAATCCTACGTGGATCCGGACAAAGCGTCCTGTTGACCGGGGTGCGCTAACTTCGACCCGTGAGCAACCCGCACTCCGCCTCGGCCCGAGTGGTCAACTTCGTGATGATGAACCCCAACAAGCGCGGCCCGGTCGAGCTGCAGCTGGCCGAGATGGCCCGGCTCTGGAGCGCGGGCGGCGGGGAGTTCGTCTGCTACTTCATCGCCGCCCCGCCGCCCTGGTACGCAGCCCTGCTCGCCGAGGCCGGGGCCGAGGTCGGCGTCCTGGAGGGGGTCGTGGACCAGGGCAGCTGGAACCGCGCGGTGGCCGCCGCGGCCGCGGTCGAGAAGCCCGCATTGGCCCACTTCCACTTCGGCCGGCATGACACTGCCGCGCAGTTGGTGCAGTCAGGGGCGGTGGTGATCCGCACCGAACACTCGGAGCGCAAGCGCGAGCGGGGCGAACCCCTGCGCCGGCTGGCGCGCCACCGTCGCCAGCGCCACCTGCACTCCTTCATTGCCGTCTCCGACTACCTGGCCGCCCAGACCCGCCGCGACTATCTGGTCTCGGCCGCACGGGTCAAGCGCATCCACAACGGAGCCGACCTGGAGCACTTCAGGCCCCGCCCGGAGGCCGAGCGGCGTGAGCTGCGGCAGCGACTGCTGGGCATCAGCGACGACCGGGTGGTAATCACCCAGGCCGCCTTCCTCGACGCGCGCAAGCGCCAGGACCTGCTCATTCGAGCCATGCCGGAACTGCTGGCGACGGGCCGACCGGCCCACCTGGTACTGGCCGGCGGCGGAACTCAGGAGGCGGCGCTGCGCAGCCTGATCAGCGAGCTCGGGGTGCAGGATCGGGTGAGCCTGCTCAGCGGCGACAACGACATCGCTGCACTCTATGCCGCCTCCGACGTCGGGGCGCTGCTCACCGATCGGGAGGGGCTGGGGGGCAGCGCCATCGAGGCGATGGCCTGCGGGCTGCCGCTGGTCGCCTCCGATCGGGGTGGGTTGCGCGAGGTGCCCGAGGTCGGGGTGAGCGGAGTGCTGGTGGATCACGACGTACCGGCGCAGACCATCGGCGCGCTGGGCTGGTTGATCGACGATGCCGAGCTACGGCACCGGATGGGGTCGGCCGCGCTGATCCGGGCCCGAGCCCATTTCGACCAGCGACGGGCCGCCGCGCAGACCGTGCAGCGCTATCACGAGGTTCTCACCGACGGCCACTCGCACAGCGTCCACCGCGACTAGCCGGCTTCGGCTTCGGCTTCGGCTTCGGCTTCGGCAAGGTAGTGCTGCCAGGCGGCCCAGGCGCTGGAGACCATGTCGTCCAGGTCGTGACTGGCCTGCCAGTCGAGGTCACGCCTGATGGCGGCCACCGAGCCGACGATGCGGGCCGGATCGCCGGGTCGGCGCGGCTGCACGGTCGGGGTGAAGTCGATGCCGGTGACCCGGGCGATGGTGTCCATCACCTCGCGCACCGAGGAGCCCTCCCCCCGTCCCACGTTATAGGCCGGGGCACAGACGCCCCCGCTCTCGAGATTGCGGGCCGCGGTGACGTGCGCCTGGGCCAGGTCGACCACGTGGATGTAGTCCCGCACGCAGGTGCCGTCCGGGGTGGCGTAGTCGCCGCCGTTGATCCGTGGGGTTTCGCCGGCGGCCAGGGCCCGGAAGACCATCGGAAAGAGGTTGTACGGGCTGTGGTCGGCCCGGAACTCCGGCCCCGAACCGACGACGTTGAAGTAGCGCAGCGAGGTGTGGCGCAGTTGCGGGTCGACGACGGCGCAGTCGCGCAGCAGCCACTCGCTGATCACCTTCGACTCACCGTAGGGACTCTGCGGCCGCGGCGGCTCCTGCTCGTCGACGATCTCCAGATCCGGCGTGCCGTAATAGGAGGCGCTGGAGGAGAGGACGAAGCTGCGGATCTGCCGGGCCAGCACCGCCTCCAGCAGCACCTGCATGCCGGTGACGTTCTGCCGGTAGAAGTGCAGCGGCTGCCCCACGGACTGGCCGGCGTACTTGACCCCGGCCAGGTGCACGACACCGGTGACGCCGTACTCGTCGAGCACGTGGGCCACCGCGTCGGCGTCGGTGATCGACCCTTCGACGAAGGGGACGTCGTCGGGGACGTAGTGGCGAAAACCTGAGGAGAGGTCGTCGAGCACGACCGTCGGGGTATCGGCCTGGGCGAAGGCGATGAGCACGTGCGATCCGATGTAGCCGGCGCCGCCGGTCACGAGCCAAGTCATGCAGGTAGGTTAGCGGCCCATTCCTGAGGTTTCCTGATCCACACCCCGCATCGCGTCACCCCGGCGTGGATGCGTTGTCGAACGCAGCGGATGGTGCACGCTCGACCCATGCCGTCTCCCAACTCTCAGGCCTCGACCGATCCCCCGAAGAAGCCCGATCTGCCGGCCCATCGTGGCCACGGGCACCGGCAGCAGGGTCGCGGGGAGAACCGCCTGCCCCCGGCCCTGGCCGTCGTGGTGGCGATCGGCCTCTACGCGCTCTTGCCGCAGTCGCTGCTGCTCGGCCCGCGGCTGCTGCTTCCGGCCCTGGAGGTAGTGCTGCTGCTGGCCCTGGTGATCACGCACCCGCACCGCCTGGACGAGGAGTCCCGCCTCTCCCGCATCATCTCGCTGGCGCTCACGGCGATCATCATCCTCACCAACCTCACCGCGCTCGGGCTGCTGGTCGATCACCTCACCCAACACAATGCGAAGGGTGGGTCACTTCTGGTGGCCGGCCTGCAGGTCTGGGCGACGAACGTGATCGCCTTCGGCCTCCTCTTCTGGAACATCGACCGGGGCGGCCCGGTGGCGCGCAGCAAGCTACCCCGCGACAAGCTGCCGCTGGCCGATTTCCGGTTCAGCCACGACGAGGACCATGACGCGGTCGTCGAGGTGGCGGCCGGCTCCAGTCGCTCCGCCGACTGGGCCCCCACCTTCGTGGACTACCTCTACGTGTCGACCACGAACTCCAGCGCGTTCAGCCCGACCGACACGATGCCACTCTCCAGTCGGGCCAAGATGCTGATGGCGCTGGAGGCCACGTCGGCACTACTCGTATCACTGCTCGTCATCGCACGGGCCGTGGGTTCGTTCACCTGACGAGCGAGACGGTCCAGACGATCTGCTACTCACGACCGACTACGTCGGCTACTCACGACCGACTACGTCGGCTACTCACGACCGACTACGTCGGCTAAGACCTTCGCGCACCAGGTCAGCAGCGGCACATCGCGCAGCGGCTCGCCACCGAACTTCGCTTCGGTGAACTTGCCGTCCTTCCCGACTATCCCCTTCGGCCGCGGCACGCTGACCGTGGCCACCGCCTGCTTGTAGAGCGACTTGTCGAAGAGGCGCTTGAGCCGGATCTGGGCCGACTCGGCCAGTTCGAGCGGGCCGAAGCGAATCGTGTTCCCCTGCATCGAGACCTCGGTGAGGCCATAGCTGCGAGCCAGCACCTTGAAGCGGGCCACCGCCAGCAGGTTGGAGACCGGTTCCGGGATCGGCCCGAAGCGGTCGATGAGTTCCAGCCGGACGGCCTCCACCGCCTCGTCGGATGAGGCCGAGGCCAGCGCCCGGTAGGCCTCCAGCCGTAGCCGCTCGCCGGGCAGGTAGTCGTAGGGCAGGTTGGCGTCCACCGGCAGATCCACCTTGACGTCGACGAACTCCTGCTCGGTCTCGCCGCGGAACTCGGCCACCGCCTCGCCGACCAGGCGAACGTAGAGGTCGAAGCCCACTCCGGCGATGTGCCCGGACTGCTCACCGCCGAGCAGGTTTCCGGCGCCCCGGATCTCCAGATCCTTCATAGCCACGGCCATGCCGGCCCCGAGCTCGGTGTGCTGGGCAATCGTGGCCAGGCGATCGAGTGCCAGCTCGGTGAGCGGCTTCTCCGGCGGGTAGAGGAAGTAGGCGTAGCCACGTTCCCGGGAACGCCCGACCCGGCCGCGCAGCTGGTGCAGTTGCGAGAGGCCGAACATGTCGGCCCGTTCCACGATCAGCGTGTTCGCGTTGGGGATGTCCAGCCCCGACTCGACGATGGTGGTGGAGACGAGAACGTCGAAGCGATTCTCCCAGAAACCCAGCATGATCTGCTCGAGCGCGTCCTCCCCCATCTGCCCGTGAGCCACCGCGATCCGCGCCTCGGGCACCAGCTCGGCCAGCTTCGCCGCCGCCCGGTTGATCGACTCCACCCGGTTGTGGATGTAGAAGACCTGCCCGTCGCGGAGCAGCTCGCGGCGCACCGCGGCCGCGATCTGCCGGCTGTCATGCGCCCCGACGAAGGTGAGGATCGGGTGCCGCTCCTCCGGCGGGGTGAGGATCGTCGTCATCTCCCGGATTCCGGTGAGCGACATCTCCAGGGTGCGCGGGATCGGAGTGGCCGACATCGTCAGCACATCCACCGAGGTCCGCAGCGACGTCAGGTACTCCTTGTGCTCGACGCCGAAGCGCTGCTCCTCATCGACGATGACCAGACCGAGGTCCTTGAAGCGGACGGTCTGCTGCAGGATGCGGTGCGTACCGATGACGATGTCGACGCTGCCGTCGTGCAATCCGGCCAGCACCTTGTCGGCATCCGACGACGCCGTGAAGCGGGACAACTCCCGCAGCTGCACCGGAAACTGCGACATCCGCTCGGAGAACGTGGTGTGGTGCTGGTGGGCCAGCAGCGTGGTCGGCACCAGCACCGCCACCTGCTTGCCGTCCTGGACCGCCTTGAAGGCGGCCCGTACGGCGACCTCCGTCTTGCCGTAGCCGACGTCGCCACAGATCACCCGATCCATCGGCAGCGACTTCTGCATGTCGGCCTTAACCTCGTCGATGGCGGCCAGCTGATCGGGGGTCTCGACGTAGGCGAAGGCATCCTCGAGCTCTCGCTGCCACGGGGTATCCGGGCCGAAGGCATAACCCTTCGTTGCCATTCGAGCGGAGTAGAGCCGGATCAACTCGGCCGCGATCTCCTTGACCGCCTTGCGAGCCCGGCCCTTCGTCTTGGCCCAGTCCGCTCCACCGAGGCGGTTCACCGACGGGGCCTCGCCACCGACGTACTTGGTGACCTGATCGAGGGAGTCGGTCGGGACGAAGAGCCGGTCGGCCGGCTGCCCCTTCTTCGAAGCCGCGTACTCGATGATCAGGTACTCACGCTCGCCACCGTTGATGGTGCGCCGCACCATCTCCACGTACCGCCCGACACCGTGCTGCTCGTGCACCACGAAATCACCGGCGGCCAGGTGGATCGGGTCGATCGCGTTGCGCCGCCGGGTCGGCATCCGGCTGGAGTCCTTGGTCAGCGAACCACGCTGGCCGGTGAGGTCGGTCTCGGTGAGGACCACGATCTTCATCGACGGCGAGTAGAGACCGCCGAGCAGCGAACCCGTGGTCACCAGCGCCATCCCGGCCTCGGGCACCGGCACCGCCTCCAGACGGGCCGGCACCTCGGCGTCGCTGAGCCGTTCGACGGTCCGCTTCGCGGTGCCGTGGCCGTCGAGCACGAGCGCCACCTGCCAGCCGTCGCGGGTCCAGTTGCGCAGGTCGACGACCGCCGCCTCCAGATCGCCCCGGTAGGTCGGAGCCGGCTCGAAGGTCGAGGTGATCGTCTGGGCCGAGTCGCTGCCGAAGGGGGTGATCCCCCACCACGGCAGCCCCATCCCGATCGCCTCGTCACGCACCTCGTCGAAGGAGCGCAGCGAGGCCGCCCCCAGATCCACCGGCGCTCTGCCACCACCGGCCGCGGCGGCCCAGGAGGCGGCCAGGAACTCCTGGGAGGTGCTCACCAGGTCGGCCGAGCGGGACCGCACGCGCTCCGGGTCACAGACGATGACGTGCGTTCCGACCGGCAGCTCGTGCAGCACCAGGGTGAGTTCATCGACCAGCGCCGGCGCGAGTGCCTCCATCCCCTCCACCGCAGTGCCCAGGCTGATCGGCTCGAGCAGTTCGCCTAGCTCGGGGTGCTCGGCCAGCAGCGCCGCGGCCCGTTCCCGCACCGAGTCGGTGAGCAGCATCTCCCGACACGGCGGAGCCCAGACGCCGTGCTCGGCGATCTCCAGCGACCGCTGGTCGGCCACCTTGAAGTAGCGCACCTCCTCGATGTCGTCGCCCCAGAACTCGACCCGCAGCGGGTGCTGCTCGGTGGGTGGGAAGACGTCGAGGATGCCGCCGCGGACGGCGAACTGGCCGCGGTTCTCGACCAGATCGGCCCGTGAATACCCGGCGTTCACCAGGTCGGCGACGATGGTGGCCAGGTCGCGATCGGTGTCGCCGGCGCGGAGCGAGACCGGCGTCAGGTGGCCGAGTCCGGGCACCTGCGGCTGCAACACCGACCGCACCGGGGCCACCACCACCGAGAGTGGCCCGGAGGCCGGGTCATCGGTCGAGGGGTGGGCCAGGCGGCGCAGCACGGCCAGCCGCTGCCCGACCGTATCGGCCCGCGGCGAGAGCCGCTCGTGCGGCAGCGTCTCCCAGCCGGGGTAGAGCGCGACCGTGTCCGGATCGAGCAGGCTGCCGAGCGCGGTGACCAGATCCTCGGCCTCGCGGGCGGTGCTGGTCACCGCGAGGACCGTCCGGGAGGTGCGGGCGGCGAAGCCCGCGATGGCGAAGGCCTGGATCGACGGTGGGCCGGTGAGGGTGAGAGTGGGCTGATCGACACTCTCGATCAGGGTGGTCAGGGAGGGTTCGGCGACTGCGAGTTCTCGCAATCCAGACAGGCTCATTCGGGTCCTCAGCTGGTTCAGGCACAGCAGAAATATCCCCATTCCAGCTTCGGAGGGGGATTCTCCAAGCGTACCCGCGGCCACTGACAAGGCAGCCCGCGTCGCGAGAAGGCCAGACGGCCAGCTACAGCTGAGCGGCGGCGGCCTTGGTGACGGCGATGAGGTCGTTCTTCACCTGCGCGGCTCGCTCTGCGGTGGCCGGCGACCCCAGCGTGGCTTGGATCGAGAGCGCCTTGTTCCCCTTGCGGGCATGCAGGACGTAGGTCGTCGGCAGCAGGTACGCGTCATCTCCGACGCCCGACACCGGCACCGCCCCGGTGGCCGCCGCCTTGGCCCGCGCGAAGGCAGCCGGCGTCGTCGTGGCCAGCGACATCGTCACGCTGCCGCCGGCCTTCGCGTTGGAGGACGTGAGGGTGAAGATGCAGAGCGGGCTTCCGATGCCGCTGGTGGTCGCGACGGACTTGGTCACCACGGCCCCGAAGGCGGTCTTGACGTCGGAGGTTGAGGCGATACGGCAGTTCGGCCCGGAGGCGGCGGTCTGCCCTTCGGCCCCCGGAAGCAGCGAGGAGGGGGCGGTGGAGGGGGTTGCCGAGGCAGTGGGGGCGGCAGTCGGCGCGGACGTGGCGGCTGTGCCCGGGGGGCGGGTGGCTGCGGTGCCGGAGGTTGCGCCCGCGGCGGTCGGGGCGGAGCCGGTGGCGGGTGTGGAGGCACTTGCCGACTTACCGGAGTCGTGACCGCAGGCGCTGAGGGAGAACGTCAGGGCAGCAGCACCCAGCAACGCGGCTCCAATTCGAAACTTGGTAGACCGTGACTGCTCTGTTCCCATTTGCGGCATTCCCCTGCTACCTCGGAGCAACTCATCTAGCCTTGAACCCTATGGGTTCGCACCTGCGCGGACCACTCAGACTTAGCCTTCCCACATGAGCCACCAAGATTGAGCGAGTGTCCGGTGGCTCCACACGACAGCGATGAGGGAGACTTACGCGGTGACCAGCGTGATAGTGCCTGCTCACGACGAAGCGAAGGTGATCCTGCGGCTGCTGGATGGCGCACTGGCCGACGCCGCACCCGACGAGTTCGACGTGGTCGTGGTCTGCAACGGCTGCACCGACGACACCGCGGCCCTGGCTCGCAGCCGACCGGGCGTTCGGGTTGTCGAGATCGACGCCGCCTCCAAGGTCGCCGCCCTGAATGTCGGCGATCGTCACGCGCGGGACTTTCCGCGGATCTATCTCGACGCGGACATCGAACTCAGCACGCAGTCGCTGCGCCTGGTTCGGGACGCCCTGGCCGAAGCCCCCGCGGCCGCCCCGATGCCGGTCGTCGATACCCGCGGCGGCAGCCCGCTGGTTCGCGGGTACTTCGCCATCTGGTCGCGACTGGGCTACACCACCAGTCACGTCCTTGGATCCGGCGTCTATGGCCTCTCCGAGAGCGGGCGCGAGCGTTTCGGGGAGTTCCCCGACCTCATCTCCGACGATGGTTTCGTCTACTGCCAGTTCGCCCCGTCCGAGCGTCACAACCCCCCGGGTGCGAGTTTCACCATCAGAGCACCGCGCACCGTCGCGACGCTGGTTAAGCGGCGCGTCCGCATCATCGCCGGCAACATCGAACTGGAACGCAAAACCGGTCTGCAGCCGCAGCACGACGGCCCCGGCTGGCTATCGGTGGTGTGGCACAACCCGCGCCTGGCATTCGCCGCCCCCTTCTTCGTCGGCGTGAACACCTACGCCTCCCTCGCCGCCCGGCGACGGGCCAGAGCAGGCACCGCCGGCCCATGGAGCCGGGACTTGAGCACGCGGGGGTCAAGCTGATGGCGAGAAGTTCAACCGGTCGGCTCAGCCGTGTCGTTCAGGCCGTGATGAGCCTGCTCGCACCCAGCTCGTGGCTGCGCTACGGAAGATCGCCAACTTCTTCGGCTACGACGGGGCGGACATCCAGCGGGCCAGCGTCGGCCGGGGCGTGGCGATGTCGCCGACCGTCTCGATCCGCAACGGCGAGCGGGTGCAGATCGGCGACGGCTGCCACCTCGGTCAGTGGACCTCGATCTGGGCCGGCGACACCCACGGTCGCATCGTCATCGGTGACCACGCACTGCTCGCCCCACATGTGTTCATCACCGCGTCGGACTACGACTTCGACCCGGCGACGGCCCGGTGATGGATCTGCCGAAGCGCGAGGCCGACATCTACATCGGTGCCAACACCTGGCTCGGAGCCAACGTCGTTGTGGTGGCCGGGGTGAGGCATCGGCGACGGCGCGATCGTCGCCGGCCGGATCGGTGGTCACCCCGCGACGTGCCGGCGGGCAGTGTTGGTGGCCGGAGTGCCGGCTCGGGTTATCCGTCAACGCGGCGCGGCACCGGGAGTCTCCGATCATCGGCCGGAGGCCCAGTGAGCGACGCTGAAGTCTCCATCGTTCATTGTTCTGTACAACTTGCCAGGAGTGGATCCGCCGCTGCCTCGACTCGATTCCGGCCGCGGCTTTGCCGATCGGACCGCGGAAGATCGTCGTTCGTCGACCAAACGCCTCTCGGGGCCCGGACTCCAGCGCCCGACATCGTTGGCCGGCCGATTACCCAGAGGTGATGCTGGCTTCGCAACACCAGCAATCTCGGCTTCGCCGGGGCGCGGTAAATCAAGGAGTGGCCGCCGCCAGCGCGCCCTGGGTGCTGCTGCTGAACCCGGACACCGAAGCCCAGCCGGGTACCGGGACGCGCGACCGAGATCGTCATGCTGCGTCCCCCCAGCGGAGGCACCGGGCTGGAACTGGCCAGGTTCATCCGGCCCGACCACGTGGTCGGCTCACCCGCCCGCCATGGCGAATGACTGGGCCTTCGCAACATATGTTTCGAGATCAGCGACCTGCGGGCGACCGTCGCCGGCTTGGCCGCGGACGGATACGGGCTGGTCGGCGGCATCGGAGAACACGAGGGCAGCTGGCTGATGGCCTACGTCCGCGGACCCGAGGGGATCGTCGTCTCACTGGCCGAGCGGATCGGCTGACCGCCGACGCGCAGACGGCCAACGCGGCGGGTAATCGCGGCGGGTAATCCGGTTGCCCAGCGCGTCGGGGGTGTGACATCGTTGCCATCGCCGCGATTTAGTCGTGATTCAACGTCGGGAGGTGACACCCATGTACGCAGTATCCGTAGTGGGCGCTCCCTCCAGTGCACGATCGCGCGACTGACCTAGTTTGCGACCGACGTAATCGCCACCGGAGCGCCCACCAAGCACTTCGCGAGAGGCGACCCATGAACGCAACACCCTTTTCAAATCAGCACAACACCTCGACGACCCCCGCTGACCGGTCGAGCTCGGAACAGCATCAGCCAGAGGGGATTCCACGTCTCGAACGGCACCGCGGGCGAACGCGCGCTTGTCCTCGGCGGCGGCGGATCGACCGGCAACGCGTGGCTCATCGGCGTCATCGCCGGCCTCAGCGCGGCTGGGCTCGATGTGACCGAAGCCGATCTGATCATCGGGACCTCGGCCGGATCGACCCGCGGCGGCGCAGATCAGCGGCCGCCTCCCCGAACGAGTTGCTCGCCGCCATCCTCGACGCGGCATCCCAGCCGTCGACGACGGCGCCTGGACGCGACCGCAGGCCGCCGGCGATGGGACCAGTGGTCAACCAGCTGCAGCGGTTGCGCGAGATCATCGACTCCGCCGCGGACGTGGCCGACCTGCGCCGCAGACTGGGGGCGGCGGCGAGTGACCGCGATGCGACGGCGGACGGTCCCCGGCAGCTGCAGTGGCGGGGCCACCGTGGCGGCCCGGCTGCCCGCCAGGGACTGGCCGGACCGCAGGATGTTCATCACTGCGATCGACGCCGACACCGGCGAGCCGGTCGTCTTCGATCGCCACAGTGGAGTCGAGCTGGTGGATGCCATCGCGGCCAGCTGCACAACGGCTTCGGACTCCCGCCCTACCGCATCGGGCGACCGCCGATACCTCGACGGCGGCTACCGATCCAACGCCGAGAACGCCGATCTGGCACTCGGATACGGACGGGTACTCGTGCTCTCACCGTTCGGCGGAAGGTCACTGCATCCGCCGGCCTGGGGCACGCATCTGGCCACCCAGATCGAGGAGCTTCGCGCCCACGGCAGCCGGGTGGAGACCATCTTCCCCGACCCCGACGCCGGAGCACATGTTCGGTGCGAATGCGATGGATCTGTCGCTGCGCCCGGCCGCCGCCCGAGCCGGCTTCGAGCAGGGAAGAGCCCGGGCCGAACTACTCGCCCCGTTCTGGCGCTTGAGGTGCTGATAGCCGCCGACTGGCTGCGGCTGGGTGGGCGCCGGGCCGAGAACGTCGAACCGCGGGCGGGCTGCACCGGTGCGAATTTGGCCAGGCCAATGGCCGGCATGTCGATGTAGATCGACTCCATCGCCCCGCTGCGGGAGTACGTCTCATGCCAGAAGCCGTGCCTGCGCGGTCCTGCAGCAGCCTCGGGTGATTGCCTGGATACGATCGGGCCGTGCTGATCTACTCGATGGGCGTCTCCGTGGACGGCTACATCGCCGATCGTGACGGTAATTTCGGGTGGAGCCCCCGAGCGACGAGCTCTTCGCCTTCCACCTCGCGCGCGTAAGTGGGCTCGGCTCCTACCTCTGCGGCCGCCGGCTCTACGAGACGATGCTGCCCTGGGAGACCGAGCCCGCGATGCGCGAGACCGAACTGGGCGCCGAATTCGCCGACGTCTGGGCTGCACTACCGAAGGTCGTCTTCAGCCGAACCCTGGATAGCGTCCAGGGAAACGCCCGCCTGGCGCGCTCGTCGGTGGCTGAGGAGATCGCCACGGCGCTGGGCGAGACCGGGAACGGCGCGACAGGGAAGGACGAGATCGGGAAGGACGCCGAGATCGGCGGCCCCGGGCTCGCCGCCGCGGCGATCGAACTCGGCCTGGTCGATGAGCTGCGTATCTTCCGCCTGCCGATCCTGGTCGTGGCGGCACGCCCTACCTACCTGTGACGGCCGAGGAGACACCCCTCGACCTCATCGAGACCAGAACCTTCGACTCACACGTGATCTACGAGCGCTACCGGCGCGCCCGCCCCGACTCACCCTGAAGATCTCCACCGGATTCGTCCGGGACGGCCTCAGCTGCGGCGGTAGCGAATATGGGTGGTCAGAGGGGAGTGAAGCACCTCGACCGGCTCGAAGCCGAAGGACTCAACACCGTCGAAGATGCGCTCGCCGGAACCGAGCAGCACGGGCGCGATGTTCGAGGGTCAGCTCATCGATCACCCCGGCCGCGAGTGCCTGCCGGACCGTCCGAGGCTCCACCGGCGATGTCCACCCCGCTATCCCAGCCGCCTCAGATGCGGCGGCGTAGGCGGCGTCGAAACCCTCGTGACGAAGTGAAAGGTCGTCCCGCCATCCATCGGGATCGGATCATGGCGGTGGTGGGTCAGCACGAAGACCGGCGCGTGGTACGGCGGTTCGGGACCCCACCAGCCCGACCAGTCTTCCTCGTCCCACTCCCCACGGATCGGGCCGTACATGTTGCGCCCCATCACATACGCACCGCGGGGGCGCATGAGCCACCCCGTGGCGAGCTGGTCAGCCTCATTGGCCCGGGGGTCGCCGATGTGCCAGCCGTGCAGCTCCTGCCCCCGCTTGCCCACGGGTTCTCCCGGCTCTGATCCGGTCCGGCGACGAAGCCGTCCAATGAGATGGACATGTGGCAGGTGGTGTCCGACACCGCAACCTCCTGATTGATCGCGACCGTCAGGCCCGATGCTGGATGAAATCGGCCAACCGCGCCGGATCGTCCAACGCTATATAACGTCGGCCGCGAGCGTCGGAGGTCCTGGCGTTCTGGGCAGCCAGAGCCTCGGGGTTGACCGGATACCCGTCCTCGGGCAGGCCGAGCACCCGCTGCCAGACCCGCACATACTTGTCGCGCTGCGGAGCCCAGTCGAGCTCGGCGGCGACGCGGGTGCGGGCGAGGCGCCCCGCCGGCCCGCTCACCGGGGTCGTCGAGCAGCAGCTCCCAAGCCTGCGCGAAACCGGCGAGGTCTCCGGACGGCAGGTAGATCGCGGACTCGCCGGCCGAGACCCGCGTCTCGACCAGGTCGAAGCTGATCACCGGTAAGCAGTAGGCCATGTACTCCATCGTCTTGTTCATCGTCGAGACGTCATTGAGAGGGCTCTTCGGGTCGGGGCAGATACCGATGTCGGCCGTCGAGAGGTAGTCAGCGATCTCGGGGGCGGCGACCCGACCGGTGAAGGTCACGTACTCGTCGAGGTTGAGTTCGACGGCCAGCTCCTTCAGCTCCTCGAGGCAATCGCCGAAGCCGAGCAGCGCCAGGTGACAGTCCTGGCGGCCGCGGCCGTGGACGAGTTCGGCGAGGGCCCGCAGCGCCTGGTCGACGCCGTCCTGCGGCCCCATGATGCCGAGGTACACGGCCAGTCGCTCCTGCCCACCGCGCAGTGCCGGGACCGGCTCGACCGGGCGCATCACCGTGGTGTCCGGTCCGCTGCGCACGACGGTGACCGTCTGCGGGTCACGCCCGCCGCGGTTCAGCGCGATGCTGGTAGGACTCGTTGGTGGAGATGACCTCGTGCGCGGTCCGGTAGGTCATCTTCTCCAGCCAGCGCAGCGCGCCGAACTGCACTCGGGCCCCGGTGGACTTCGGCGCGCCGAACCGGGATAGGAAGACCTCCGGGTTGAGGTCGTGCTGGTCGTAGACGAAGCGCTTACCGAATGGGCGGTAGAGCAGCGCCAGCGCCCAGTACGTGTCCGGCGGGTTGCAGGCCTGGATCGCCCCGAAACCGTCCCGCGCCGCCACCAACAGCGACAGCAGCGCGGTCACCAGCCAGCAGTAGATGAACTCGTACATGTAGCCCAGCACGCCGGAGGCGGCCGGTGGCGGCGGTACTTGTAGATACGGACGCCGTCGATCTCCTGGATGAACGGGTCGCCCGGGCCCTTCGGGCAGATCACCGAGACGCCGATACCGACGTCGCGCAGCGCCTGGCACTCCAGCCACACCCGCCGGTCCAGCGGCACCGGCAGATTCTGAACGATTATCAGGACTCGTCGTCGCCGTGCGCCCATCTGCACTGCTCCCCTTACCGACTGATCTGTGCGGGGATGTGGATCTTCGGTAGCAGCCTAGCGAGCGACCCGGCGCAGCAGCGCCATGGCGGCGCCGGTCAGTGAAACGCCGAGGATGAGGACGGCCAGCGCGGAGCGTGACCGGCTGCCATGAAGGTAGGTCACCTCGGGCTCACCCTCGGGAACGAGCTTGGTCCGGATCAGGTTCTCGGCGCTGACCTGCCGCTGCTGCTCGAGGTCGTTCAAGACCTTCGGAATGCGCACCAACAGCTGGTCCATCTGGGCCTTCACCTCGTCCGGATTCGAACCGGCGACCTGCACATCGAGCCACGGTTCGGTGTGGCCCGGGACGAACTGGCCGCCGGTCTGGGGAAGGGTCACCGACCAGCCGTCGCGCACCCCCATGCCGACGATGGTGATGCTCTCATCGTTCGGCGGTGGCAGCGGGTCCGGATCCACGATCTTGGCCACCACGCCCGCCGCACTGATCAGGCTCCGGGTCGAGACGCCGAGCCCGTTCGGGTTGTCCGAGCTGAGTGGGATGACGAACCTGACCTGAGTCTGTGCGAAGAAGACGCCGGGGGCCTTCCTCGCCACCATCGCTCCGGCCAGGGTCACCACCAGACCGCAGATCGCCGTGAGCACCAACGCCCACCGCAGCCGGTTACCCCGCTGAATCCAGCGCCGTCCCAAGCGCCGCGGCGCGGGAGGATCGCCCTGGATCTCCGAGTCCAAACCAAGGATCGGCTGAGGCTCGACCTCTCCAACGGGCGTTTGGGTCCTCACTCCGCATACAATACGGAAAGCAAACACGGTCGAGCACTTCGTCGCAGCGATCGCACAGCAACGTTCCAAGCCGATTAGGGCGATTGGGGGCGATCAGGTCGGTCGGCGACACGGACCCTCCCCGATCGCCACTACTCAGCGCCAGTCCCGAGCGACCAGATACAACCGAAGCAGCCAGTGGAGGTTCGAAGCCGTGCCGCACAAGCGCGTTGCCCTGCTGCTGCGGCGCTGGTACATCGTCCTGCTGGCGCTGTTCATCACCGCCGGACTGGTCGCGGTGGCCTTTACCCAGGTTCCGGCAACCTACAAGGCAACGGCGAACGTTCTGGTGATCCGCCGGCCGGGGCCGGGGCCAACCCCTACCTCGATCTGGGCGGCCTCAACGGGGTCGGCGATGTCCTGTCGCTGAACCTCTCCAGCATCGACGCCGCGAAGATTCTGACCGACGAGGGCGTGACCGGCACCTATCTCGTGGCCACTGACGACTCTTCCAGCGCACCGCTGATCACGGTCACG